>CALHRB010000256.1 GCA_938038165.1 Candidatus Kapaibacterium sp.
ATCAGGAATAAGAATAGGTGAGAATCCTCTCATTATTTGAGAAGCTATTTTTATAATCTTTTGTTTTGGAGTTGCCAGATTGTTGAAAAATGCTTTACTGAAGCAATAAGTGAAATCGATCAGCGAATTTGTTGCCGAAATATCCAGATAAAAGGTCTTTATTTTTGATCTTTTCAAATGATGAAAGACATTATGAATTAATGCTGTTTTACCCAATCTGCGAAGTGAAAACAGAGCATAATTCAAAGAGTTGAAAGCCGAATTAATTAAAAGATTTGTTTCTTTCTCCCTGTTACAAAAATATTCCGGTGAAGTGTAACTGCTCGTTAAAAAAGGATTTTGCATTATCATAAGAAACAAATAAATTTTTTAAAAATAATCTTAAAATTAATAATATTTTTGAGAACATCAAAACTATTACGACATTTTCGTTACGCTTTTATCGTAATTATAATTTAAATTGCTTACTACTAAACTTTCTGAAAAGTGCAAAAAAAATTGAACAAAGGGGTTGTGCCCCTTGTTCAATTTAAAAGTTTCGAGTGTATAAAAATTAAACTTAAATTTATTTTTTAACTGAAGGTGGTTGAATCGGCTGAACTGGTTGTGGATTATTTAAATCTGGTGCTTTTCCTCCAACTTTCAAAAGCTCGATTTCGAAATAAACGGCAGAACCGGGTGGAATTTGAGGCATGGCACCCCTGTCGCCCCATCCTAGTTCAGGAGAAATAAAAACCTTGTAAATGGCACCTTCTTTCATTAATTTAAACGCTTCCTTCCAGCCTGGTATTTGCTGACCAACAACCATTTGAACAGGTTCCTTGCCGTAAGTATTATCAAACTCGAATCCATTCATATGATAACCTTTAAGATGGACTGTTACCAGATCATCGTCTTTAGGACTTTTGCCAGTCCCTTCTTTAATAACAATGTATTGCAAACCGCTTGGAGTTGTTATCACACCGGGTTTATTTTTGTTTTCAGCCAAAAATTCTGCTGACTTTTTCTTGTTTGCTTCAGCGTCTTGTTTCAATTTTTCTTCTTCTTGTTTTCGCTTTTCTTCTTGTTTTTTGAACATCATATTCTGGAATCTCAGCCTTAAATCATCGCTAGCAAGTTTGTCAATTAACGATGAATCACCTTTGATGCCTTCAAGAAAACCTTTAACAAAAAAATCTTTGTTTATTTCAAGGCTGTCTTTAAACATACTGAACCCAATTTCATGAGCAATTGAATAACTGAGGCTGTCGTAAAATGTTTTCAGTGAGCCTGGATTTTTGTATCCACCTTCACCCGAATTATTATTACATGATGTAATAATAAGAGCTAATAACACAAATAGAGTCATAAACTTTATCATCTTTTCTCCTGTTAAAAAAAAGTTTTGACGTTTATTCTCAAATAATGTTTATTTTTTAAACAAACAAATTTTACAAGATAGTCTTAATTCTTTTTTATTTTTGTTATTTAGTGGAAATTGTAAAGGATCAGAAAGGTTAACATCAAAGGATGTTTCAGAAAGTAAGGCTCGGTTTCCTTGAAATTTAATAAAAATTACTATTTTAAAAGAGGGAAGGATTATTATATTTACCAACAAACAGGGATGTTTACTCCACTTTTACAGAAGCTCAAACATCCCTGAATAATAAAAAAATTAAAACTCTCAAACAGTAGATAATATTCTTTTAATATTACCTTTTAAGCATATTTGTTTCAGCAAGCATCTGATCGCTAATTGTAATAGTTCTCGAAGCGGCTTCGAAAGCCCTTTGTGTGATAATCATTTCAGTAAATTGCTCTGTTAAATCAACGTTAGATTGCTCCAATGCACCACCTACAACGAGTGTTGACGGGAAAATTTCCCCAGCAGTACCAATGTTTGGAAGTCCGCTATTAGGGGAAACTTCCATAAAATTATTTCCGTTTCTTATAAGTCCCTGTGGATTTGTAAATTTTGCAACAGCAACCTGAGCAAGGATTTCTGATTGACCATTTGTAAAAGATCCCCAAATTTTGCCGGTTGTATCAACAAAAAGATCATTCAGGTCGCCAGCCTGATAACCGTCTTGCTCAGTTACAGTTGCAGTATTGGGTCCTGCAAATTGTGTAAGCCCGGCGAGCAGATTGCCAGTCTCGGCAAGGACAATTTTTACATTTTTTGGAGTAGTTGCATCGAATACATCAGTTCCGAGTGCTGTATTTAAATCGGAGGCATTCAATGTGAAATCCAATGGGGAATTAATTGTTCCATCGGTATTGAAAGTAACCGTATCGTTAGGTAGAGTAATATCAATTCCATCAAGCTTAGCTGTCATGCTAAATTCATTCGGGTTGGCAGTTTTCGTGAAAGAAAGTGTTATAACATGAGCACCTCCCTGATTATCAAATATAGTTATACTGGTCTGACGCTCTGAATTTTCTGTTGAAGCAGAATTTAGGTTACCAGAAACCTTAACTATTTCAGTTTGACGTGGTGCTGATATAATATTTGGCGAGATATTGATGCTTTTCAAAGTTCTATTCAGGACGTTGGCTCCGTTTGAATCCTTGACCATCTTGCCGTCAGCATCGAGTTGAAGATTGTAACCCATAAGAAAAGCCCCGCTTGAACTGTCAACAAGATTGCCGCTTTTATCTCTCGAAATAGCTCCAGCTCTTGAAAATATTTGCTTACCATTTATATTGTAGATAAAAAAACCATTCCCTTGCAATGCTAAATCAAGCGGACGATTTGTTGTTTCAATAGTTCCCTGAGCCATATTTTGTGTTATTGATCCAATTTTTACACCTAAACCCATCATCAGCGGGTTAACACCGCCCATACCTTTGCCCTCATTTTCATTCGGTGAAGAACCATATTTATAAATCTGGTTGAATTGCTCGGCAAAATTTACGTGATTGGATTTATAGCCAGTGGTGTTTACATTAGCAATATTATTTGAAATAACATCAAATCTTTGTTGGTGAGCCCTGAGCGAGCTGGCACCGGTTGATAAAGAACGTGATAAAGCCATTTATTTACCCTCCTTGGTTAATTAAATTCTTCCTAAAAAATTGATTTCCTTCGGTCGTTCGGGAAACCATCGAGCCTCTCACCCTATGCGGGTAAAGTCCAGCTCATTAATTATGCAAAAACTGCAGAGTCAATGTCAGTAACGACATTTTTCTCTAACTGATCACGATTGACAACAGTGATAACTGTTCGATTCGGGATGCTAACAATAAAAGCTTTTTCGTCCAGAATCACTAAAGATTCTTTTGCTCCTTTTGATTCAGCCGCCTGAACTGAATTCTGCAAACGCTCGATGTCCATTTCGTTAAGATTTATTTCCCTGCTGATTAATCTGGACTGAGCATGAGAAGAAAACTTTATTTTGCTTAATTCTTCCTTAAAGATTTCCTCGAAAGAGGATACTGAAATCGGATCTCTTTGAATGTAGTTTCTTGTTAGCTCGTTAAGTCCGCCCGCAGGGACAAAAGGAAGATTGACTCCGTTAATATCCATAGTTTCCTCCTTTAGTTATCCATTTGAACATCAATAACATCATAAATTGCTACTTCTATGTCGTTAATGACAAGAACAGTGCCTTCAGGTTTGAACCTTACTGCCTGAATTTTTCCATAGGTGAAGGTATCGGCAGTAAAAGAAGAACCATTTTTACTACTTGCTACAACCTGTACATTGTAATTACCCGCAGCAAGGACGTTACCATTATCATCTTTACCATCCCATTGGATTTTGTGAGAACCACTGGTAAGTTCAAGCTCTTTAAGGGTAATTTTTCTTACAAGGTTACCGGCGCCATCTTTAATTTCCACTATTGCAGAAATTGCCTGACCCGGGAGATTATAACCAATAGGAACATTATTTTCGCCATCGAACTTGAATGTTCGTGTTCCCACCGATGCTGTTTTTCCGAGCAAACCGGGAAGAGCTGAGTTTGATATGTTATTGGCTAAAAGCTGATTTACTCCCAATTGTTCCTCAAGCAACGCTCTTATGTCGGTTAACTGTTCCAATTGTGAAAAGAGAGCAAGTTGAGATGCAAATTCCTGATTGTCATAGGGTTTCAAAGGATTTTGATGCTTCAATTGAAGCGTTAATAATTTCAGAAATTCATCCCGCCCGATGTTACTACTTTTTTGCACTGAAGCAGTTTGCTCGATAAATTGTGTCTGTGAATTTGTTATTCCCTGCATCATCTTTAAACCTTATTTAGTTGATAAATAGGTAATCCAACAAACTCATTAATTTTAATGAATATATGTTTACCCTCCTTTAAATTATTATAAAACCTCATTTTCTTCTTCTTTTAAATAATTTAATGATTTTAAATATTCTTTCATTTCTTCCTTATATTTATTGAATTGCTTTTTTTCAAAACTGTTGTTATTGCTGAATTTGTCTGCTCCTTCCTTTGATCTAAAACCTATGTCAATTGATTCCGCAAGGATTCCATTTTGTGAAAGCTTTTCTTTCAAAGCACCAATTTGTTGCTCAATTGTCTTGATTGCTTCGCTGCTGTCAGTCATAATATTAATTTTTGCCTTGTTTTCTGTCATAGTAATTTGAACAAATAACGTGCCGAGTGATTCGGGTTTTAGAACCATACTTGCCATACTTGTAGTATTGTCGGGTGTTGCCCTAACTAACTGCAATGTTGTTTGTGTAAATTCCTGAAGTCTGATTTGTCCAAACTGATTGTAAGTTTTTGTATTATTGATATTTAATTGGTTAACATTTTTTGAGGTTGCAGAAAATTCTGTTATTTGCTCTTTGAGCACATCGTTAAGAATATTTTTCTCTGTCAATTCTGGGTTGCTTTTTTTTGCTATTGTAACTTTTTTTTCTGATTTTTCAGAAGTATCATTAAAATTTTCTGTATTACTTTCAACTTTTTGTTGAATATTCTCATCCGTTTTTTTGTTCTCTTTTGTTGGCAAATTAAACATTATCTTTGCATCTGCTTTTTCGGTTTGTTTTGCAGGCTCATTTATTAAAACATCCTTTTTTTCTGTGTGTATATTTTTTATTTTTTCGATGACTTTATTATTATTATCCTCTTCATCGCTATCATTGTTTTTACTTATTAAATAATTCTCGGCAATTTCCTTCCTAAAAACCAATATCTTATTATCTATATTTGCTAAGTTGTTGTTTTTTAAATTGGTTTTATATTTTATTTCTTCTTTTCCAACATTTTTAAATCCGATATCTATTGCCTGTATAAATTCATTAATTACTTGTAATTTTGCCTCAATTTGATCTGGAATATCTTCAAAAAGAATCTCGTTTTGATTTAAATCAAAATTCTTTTGTGGAATTATCTGAAATTTTTGTGTTTCCTCATTTTTTGGATTAATTTCATTGGCATTTTCGAAAAAAATTTCGTTTGGTATTTTGTCGTTATCAGGATTAACTTCGCTATAGTTATTTAAAAGGATTGTTGGAAGATTCTTTTCGGTAAAAGGAGTAAATATATTCTGATTTTGTTTTTTTTCTTTAATCTTATTGTTCAATTCGGATTTATTTTTCTTCTTGATTTTTAGATTTTTTTGTTCTTTGTTTTTATTAGCTGAAATAACATTTTCCAATGATTTTTCAAATGTATCATTCTTTTTTTCTGGTTGATTACTATCAACCTTATGGTTAAATTTAATCTTGGTTTGTATAATATTATTAAGTTTCTGAATCATAACTGCAACCTTGCATAAAAATTAAAAAATCTTTTTAAAGACTCTTAAACTATTTTTTGATATTCAATTCAATACTTTTAAAGAATAAAAACTTATAATCTGTTGTTAATATTGGATTTAGAGTCAATGTTTAATTTTTTATATAAAATTAGTTTGAATTATCTGACAAAGCCTTGATCATATCAGCGTTAACTTCAGATTTCATAGCTTCAATTACCTTGCCAGCCTTCTTTTTTTGCATTGATTTTAAGATAAGAATTGCATCCTTTTTGTCAATTTTTTCAAGGATTTTTGCAACTTCGACGGGATTGGAATTATTATAAATCCTGGCAAATTCAACCAAGCTTTTTATTTTCAATGTATCGTTGCTCGATTTGTTTTGTTTTTTTATCTCCTCCAATTGTTTTGCAAGTGTCTCCCTTGCTTTTTTGTATTCGCTAAGATTTGAGGAAAGCTTTATCAGAGAGTCTTGTAAACTTTTTGTTAGGTCAAATTTATTATCAGGTCTGATAGACTTTGAATCTTTTTTATCATTATTATTTTCGATTTTTTTGATAATTTTAAATAAAGAATCCTGTAACTTTTCATTTTTTTCCTTTAGCTTCTCAGTTTCTATTTGAAGAATGGCTTTGGAAAGATTTGCCTGCTGTAAATTTTCGAAATCTGCTTGGCTAATTTGAATTTTTATTACATCACTTTTTTTGTTTTCGGTTCTAACTTTATTGGTCTTAACAGCCGGCAATCCAAGCCACTCTGGATGAAGGCGATAAAGTAAGACTATCAGAAGCGGAGTAAGCAGAAATATCACCGAAATCGTGCTAATGAGTAATATTAACTTTTTGAGAGTCATTTAGAGCATATTTGAATCAGTATTATTAATAAATTTAATGTTTGCTATCTCGTCAAGTATTTTTACTTCTTCCTTGGACAATTCCTGTTTGTGCTGCAGCTGCTTTTTGTCTTTCAGTTTAAGAAGGATTTTTTCTTCCTTCATAGCTTCAACAAGCTTTTGCCTTCTGAGATTTTCTATTTCGATAAGTTGGTCACGCTCAAATCTCAGCTTTTTTATGATATCCTGAATATAAGTTGTGTGCGACCACGAAGTTTGCAAAGATGAGGCTGGCAATAGACCTTTTTTTGTATTTAAAAGTTTATTGAGATAATTTTGGTTTTTATCAATTTCTTTTTCTTTGGCAATACGCGACGTAATAATAAGGTTCAGAGCTTCTTTTAGCTCCAAAACTTTTTGTGATTTAAGGTTTAAAACTTTCTCAAGCCTAAAATTGAACTTTTTTGCCATTTACTAACTTGCTATGATTCTTTTTAACCACTCAATAGTATCGTCAAAACTTGAACTTTCTTCAATTTGCTGTTTTAGAAACTCATTAATATTATCATAAATAGCAACAGCACGATCAATTTTTGGATTTACTCCATTTTGGTAAGCTCCAACACTTATCAGATCTTCTGCGCTTCGATAAGTGGCTATATATTCAAGCAACTTGCTTGCAGCAGAGTAATGATCGCTCGAGGTAACATCTTTTTTAACTCTGCTGATGCTTTCGAGTACATCAATTGCAGGATAATGTCCATTGGAAGCAATTTTTCGGGAAAGGACAATATGTCCGTCCAAAATCCCTCTTGCCGAATCCGAAACGGGCTCGTTCAAATCATCACCCTCTACCAGGACGGTATATAAGCCAGTAATTGAGCCTACTTCTGAGGTTCCTGCTCTCTCCATTGTTTTCTGTAACAACGCAAAAACAGAAGGTGTGTAGCCTTTTGTGGTAGGGGGCTCTCCAATTGTAAGCCCAACTTCCCGTTGAGCCATAGCAAGACGAGTAACGGAATCCATCATAAGCATTACATCGAGACCTCTATCACGAAAATATTCAGCAACGGTTGTAGCAACAAGTGCAGCCTTAACCCGAACAAGTGATGGAGCGTCACTTGTAGAAACAATAACTATTGACCTACGAAGCCCCTCTTCCCCCAGATCTTTTTCTAAAAATTCCCTTACTTCTCTTCCTCTTTCTCCAATTAAAGCAATAACATTGATGTCGGCTGATGTATTTCTTGCTATCATTCCAAGTAAAGTTGATTTACCGACGCCGCTGCCGGCAAAGATACCGACTCTTTGACCTTTGCCCAGAGTAAGGACTCCGTCAATAGCTCTGATTCCAGTTGAAATCGGTTCCTGAATCCTTTTTCGGCTAAGCGGGTTCGGTGGATTTGAATAGATACTTCTTCGTTCGTCGGTGCTTATTCTTCCTTTCAAATCTATAGGCTCGCCAAGTCCATTCAAAACTCTGCCGAGCAGATTATCCCCAACGCCAATGGTGAGCGATTCGCCAGTTGCAACTATTTCCATGCCGGGAGATATCTCCGTCAAATCCCCCAATATCATAGAGAGAATGCGATTATCTTTGAATCCGACAATTTCAGATTTAGAAACCTCTCTGCCAAAATAATCCCTTAGGACGCAAACTTCGCCTATTTTTGCTTTCGGTCCTTCGCTTTCAAGCACTAATCCGACGACTTTGACAATGTTTCCTTTCATCTGAATTGGTTCAATATTTTTTATAACATTGCCAAACCGGGAGAGTAATTCAGATTTTATTTCCTCTTTAAATTTTTCCATTTTCTTAAATCATTGCATCAAAAAGAAATAATCAATCAGGTATATCTGATAAATCATCATTCTTTGTTATTACGCCTTTATTCTCTCCTGGCTTATAATCTTCATCATAGCTCTCATCAAAGAAATAATTGCTCTCGTCGGGTGGAATTTTTAGAAGTGAGTTCTTGATTTTTTCGAGCTGTGCTTTGAAACTTGCATCTATTATTCCGCTGGAGGTTTCTATTATGCAGCTCCCTGGGTCAACTTCATCGTTCGAAACAATAAGTGTATTCTCAAGTTTTGAATTATCTGCTACGAGCGAACTTTTAACGTTTTTCAAAATTTCGAGAGTATATGGATGCAAATGAATTTTGAAGACCATATCATTATGAATTGCCTGGATAGCTTTTTTAGCTTGCTCAATTACTATTTCCGAATGAGCCGTTACTTCTCTTTGCAAAATATGTTCGGCAACCATAATCGCAAGCGGAACAAGGTTTTGTTCGAGTTTTTTCAATTCATTGACAAACTTTGCCCGAAGATTTGTTAGTAATTTATCAATACTTCTAATCCAATGTTCTCTTTTCTCAAGCTCTATTTCAAATGTCTTCCTGGTCATCTGGCGGGCATCGTCAAATCCTTTGTCGTAGGCGTGTTGAACTTCAGCCTGTACTTCGCTAACAGGAACAAAATTTTTGTTCAATTTTTCTAACGAAATCTGAACAGGCGGCGATTGAAAGGGGATAGCCCTTTCTTCGTAAAATATTGTTCGTTGAACTTTTGGTATAACATTCAAAAGATCTGCCAAATCGAATGGTTCAGGTTTTTCTTCGCTTTTATATCTATCGAAATCGTTATTCAGCTCGCTATCGCTAAATTCACTAAAAGGGACAAAACTTTCGCTGCTGAAACTCTCTGCAGGTATAATTTCGGCACGTTTTAATTTATAGGGCAGTTTTAATTTGAACTCATACATAGTAATTAAAAATATTAGACAAACACATCTTCCTTGCCTCTGCCGCCAATGACTATTTCTTCCTGCTCTTCAAGTTTCTTAATAATATCAACTATTCTCATTTGAGCGGCTTCGACTTCCTTCAGTTTAACTGGACCCATAAATTCAAGTTCTTCTTTGACAACAGCTGCAGCTCTTTCGGACATACATTTGAAAATTTTTGTTTTTATTTTATCATCTGAAACTTTGAGAGCAAGAGCAAGATCTTTCTTATCCACATCTCTGAGTATTCTTTGAATTCCTTTGTCATCAATTGTAATAATATCTTCGAAGAGGAACATCAAACGTTTAATTTCAATTGAAAGATTGTAATCTTTGTCCTCGATGCTTTCGAGCATAGCCTTTGCAGTAGCATTCTTACTCTTATTCAGAATATTAGCTACAAGCTGAGCCCCTCCGGCAACTGATAAATTCTGGGACAAGGTTGCTTCTGCAATCTGATCAACGACGTGTTCAACCTGAGATAAAAGCTGAGGAGAAACCTTCCCAAGCTTAGCTATTCTGAAAACTACTTCACTCCTTAAATTATCTGGAAATTCGGCTATTACATCAGCTGACTGGTCTGGCGGCAGGTGGGATAATATCAGTGCCACTGTTTGTGGATGCTCTTTCGTAAGAAAGTTTGCCAGTTGCTGGGGATCGGCTTTCTTCAGAATATTAAAACCTCTTACTGTTGTCAAAACCCTGATTTTTTCAACTATTTCGCGAGCTCTTTCTATTCCGTAACTTTTTTCGAGTAAAATTTGCGCATAATCGAATCCACCTTCTACAAGATAATTTTGGGCGGTCATCAACTGATAAAATTCTTCAATGACTGACTCAACAATATTTTGAGGAAGGTCTTTCAGATTAGTAATTTCAACAGCAATCTGCTCGACTTCTTTCATATCGAGTTCTTTGAAGACTTTTGCCGAAACATCAACATCCAGCGACATTAGAAGTATAGCCGCTTTCTGTCTTCCTGTTAATTTCTCGAATGTCAGTTGTTCGTTTTTCATTTTATATTATTTAATTATTCTCTTACTATTATCGGATAAACTTTCCATGTTCCTTAAAATTTCTAATTCTTGCCAATCTTTTCTTCTATATCGCTATGAATCATACTTCTAAGGAGTTTAACTGCTTCCATTGTGTTTGCTTCCATATATTCTTTAATTTTTCTTTTGATTTCAAGTTTCATAATTGCTTCTTCGCCAAGCGAACTTAATTCCGGAGCATCGATACTATCACCTTTGAATTCAGCCATAGAGGCATTTGGGAAAGGTCGAACGTTTCCGTCTATTTTTGCCAAACTTCTCTCGGGCGATGTTCCTTCAAGCAATAATTGGTCAGGTAGTTCAGCAGGTAATAACATTAGATCGTCATCATCAAACATAATTTCATCCAAATCAACCTTATCGCTTTCTGACAGTTCATCAGCAGAGATGATACCGTTTTCAGGAAGTGCATAAGCTATTCTGATTTTTTCTTTTATCTGTTTTGAGTTCAACAAACGATACATTAGAAGTATTGCAATCAAAATAGCTGCCACCAAAAGCAATATTTTGAGATTTTCCTGATTTTCCCACCAACTTTTTGGCAAAGACTCCTTTAGTTCTTCTTCAAGGTAAGTGTTATCGAAAGGAACGTTGATCACGCTTACCTGATCGTTTCTTAAATGGTCATAACCGACTGCATTTTTGACGATATCGGTTAGCTTTTGCATCTCATCATCATTTCTGGGTATGTATTGAATTACCTTTTGTCCATTTTTATCAACAACTTTAGTTGTTCCATTAATTAATGCGGCAACAGAAAGCCTTTTTATATTACCAACCTCTTTGACAATTCTTTCAACAGTTTTTGGTATTTCATAATTAGAGATCTGATTAGATTGATTTTTGGACATACTGACAGTAGGATAGCTAAGCGAGTCAATTGATTCGCTGTTTTCAGAGATGGACTGTTCGCTTCTTGCCACCTGCTTTTCGGGGTCGAAGTCAGTAACGGTTTTTTCAATTTGTGTGAAATCAAGTTCTGCATTGACTCTTACTTCTGAATTGCCACTGCCAAGAACACCATCGAGCATGGACTGAACCTTGTTCGAAAGATAACTTTCCACATTTTTTTGTTGTTCGTATTGTTGAGAAGTTAATCCTGCCAAAGTCCCTTCATCAACCGTTTTTTTCGAAAGAATATTCCCTTTTTGGTCAACTACAACCACGTCTTTGGTTGACATACCCTCAACGCTACTTGCAACAAGGTTTTGAATTCCCGCTATATCGATTTTTTCGGCACTTCTCGAAGATTTTAAATGAAGAGTAACAGAAGCAGTGGTTTTTTTCTGATCTTTGTCGAACAAAGCTCTTTCGGGAATAACAATGTGAACTCTCGCTCTTTTTATTTCTTCATTCCAACCAATTGTACGGGATAATTCCCCTTCTAAGGCTCGGCGATAATTGAGTTTTTGAACAAATTCAGACATACCAAGGTTTGTCTTATCAAAAATTTCATATCCAACTGTCCCGGATTCAGGCAAACCTTCGCTTGCTAAACTAAGTCTGGTTTCGTAAACTTTGCTTTTGTCAACCAGAACAGTTGAGCCATTATCAGCCAATTGATATTCTATTTTACTTTCTTTTAACTTTTGAACAATCTTGGAAGCGTCCCCGCTTTCGAGCGAAGTAAAAAGGACAGAATATTCATTATTAGGCTTAGACATATTAAAAATTACAACGATAAAGACAATTACAGCTGCAACAGCACCGACCATTATTATCTTTTGGGTTAAGCTAAGTTTTCCTAAAAATCCTTTAAACTGCTCAAATATTTGTAGTTTTGACATCTTTATCTTTAATCCTTTTTATTAAACCTGCATTCTTAAAACTTCTCTATATAAATCAAGGAATTTATTCCTGACCTCCATCAACAGATGAAAACTTGTCTTGGCTTTTTCTGCTGAAATCATAACATCGTGAATATCAACCGGTTCGCCTTTGATAAATTTTTCAGTCATCGAGGCAGATTCTTTTTGCAAGGAATCAACATCCTTGATAAAGCCGTTCAAAGTGTTGGAAAACTTAGAATTTTGGGGATCAATTTGATTTTCGGAACTAATCTTTTGCTGAATTTCAGGCAAAAACAGTTTACGCGGTAGATTCTCTTCTATAATCATAAGAAATCCTTTCTTTTATGCTCATCCATGAGAAAAAGGAAAGCCTTATGTCAGGCTTTTCCATCAAATATAGAACCTTTTTTGTAACTATAATTCTGAACTTTACCGTTTCGATTGAATAAAACGTGATTTTCTATCTGGCGGGAATTTTCGGGGAACATCCTGATAAAAAAGTTCCTTTCCCGCTTTGTTATTATATTGTTAGTATTATCTAATTTGAACTCATTCTGGCTTATTGACTTATCAGAAACAGTCTGCTCCGAGTAAGAGACAGATTTCGCGGTCTTTTTCAATATTGAAGGTGCTGTTACTTCAGTATTATTATAAGCCTTTATTTGTTCTGAAATTTTCATAAGTCAGAAATTTAATTATTTTTTACTATATTTCCAAAGAATCTCGTGCTATATTTTTTGCTGCTTCAACAACATTTGTGTTTGCTTCGAAAGCCCTTTGGGCAGCTATCATCTCAACCATTTCCGTAACTATATTAATATTTGGCATCTTGACATAACCGTTTTCATCAGCGTCCGGGTGAGAAGGATCATAAACCATTCGTGGTGGGGTATTATCCTTAGCCGTGTTTGCATTTAGTACATTATTGCTTCCGATCAGAGTTCCACTGCTGATATTTGACGTATGAAGAGGATCGGTCCCAATTAGTTTTATCTGAGTTTTCAATTCTTTTTCGAATGGATTATTTGCAGCAGCACGAACTATAACCACCTCTCGTTTATAAGGTTCGCCGTCAGGACCTTTTGTTGTGTTCGCATTGGCAATATTATTTGCAACAGAACTCAAACGCATCCTTTGAACCTTCATACCCTGACTACTTATGTCAAAACTTGCAAAAATGTTTTCACCCATAATTCTTTTTGTGAGTTTAACTTATAAAAAATATTTTTCAAAAACAATACGTAGAACTACGTAATTTTAAATTTACCAAAAACTTAACTTTACTCCCGAGAACCAGTAATAGCGCTATTCAGACCGGTAAAAAAGCGTTTTACCATTCTCGAAGCAAACCTAAACCTGATTTGATTCTTAGCCAGTTCCGCCATTTCCTTGTCCAAATTCACATGTGTTTCACCTGAAAAATATATTTCAGGTTTTGGTAATTCAGCCTGGACGTTTTCCGGCTCAATTGTCGCTGGGTCCGGTTTGCCTATCGGAATATGCATTTCATTTGTATTGGCCCCTTTAATCAAGGCATCATTTTCGTTGAATAACTCTTCGAATTTAACCCGCTCTGGTCTGTAATGCGGAGAAGACGCATTTGCTATATTCTGGGCGATGGTCTTTTCCCTGAGAGCATAAGCATCTAAGCCACGGTTTAGCAGCGGCAACCTATTTTTAAAAAGAAACAGTTTGTAAATCAATTTTCTTCTCTATACTATTTTTATTTGACACATACGCAGCAACAATTAAAGTGCCAATTTTCGTTCAGATGGCTGATTTCCTTAAATTTTCTTTAATTCTATTGTTTTGCAGATAGTTACAAACATCATAATTATTTTAGCTCATTTTTATAAATCTTGCCATTAAACACTTTAAGAAAATTTTCTGGTTAATAGTGAACTTTGATGTTTTTTAGCCATCAATAAGTTATTCAACTCGAAAAGGATAACCCCAAAAGAAAAATAAAAAAGATATCTAAGTTCAATTAATAAAAATTAGCAACATTGCGGATACATTGCTTACTGGTAATCAGGTAATATCAATAAAAATAATTAAATTGATGTGTTTTACTTGTAATGTTTCAAAAAGGTTATATTTTTGAAATTTATGATTAGAAATAAAATTGAAGATTCATTATTTTGGAGATATAAATGACAAACAAAAGATTTCAGACAATAGACGGTAATGAAGCTGCTGCTTATGTCGCTTACAGAGTTAACGAAGTAATAGCAATCTATCCTATTACTCCATCTTCAAACATGGGAGAATGGTGCGATGAATGGGCGGCTAAAGGCTATAAGAATATTTGGGGTGTTGTTCCGAAAGTAATAGAAATGCAAAGCGAAGGTGGGGCTGCCGGAGCGGTTCATGGATCACTTCAGGCAGGAGCCCTAACAACCACATTTACTGCCTCTCAAGGTCTCTTGCTTAAGATACCTAATATGTTCAAAATTGCTGGCGAACTTACTCCAACAGTATTCAATATCAGCGCCCGAACCTTAGCAACTCACGCTTTATCAATCTTTGGAGATCATAGTGACGTTATGTCAGCAAGGACAACAGGCTTTGCTTTTCTTGCCGCTGATTCGGTTCAGTGTGTTATGGATTTTGGTTTAATTGCACAGGCATCAACATTGGAAAGCAGAATTCCGTTCGTTCACTTCTTCGACGGATTCCGTACATCACACGAAGAAATGAAAATTGAAATCATTCCTGATGAAATTATTAGCGAGATGATTAACGATGAACTTGTCCGAAAACACAGGGAAAGATCGCTATCACCCGATCATCCTTTTTTAAGAGGAACAGCTCAAAATCCCGATGTCTTTTTCCAAAACAGAGAAACAATCAATAAATTTTATACCGCCTGTCCTGATATCGTTCAAAAGACAATGGACAAATTTGCCGAGCTGACAGGCAGACAATATCACTTATTCGAATATCACGGATCGCCCGACGCTGAAAGGGTTATTGTTCTTATGGCTTCGGCTTGCGAGCCTACTCACGACACTGTTGATTATTTATTAAAACAGGGTGAAAAAGTCGGCGTTATTAAAGTCAGGCTATACAGACCTTTCGACGTAAAAAGATTTATAGAGACAATCCCTGCCTCAGTAAAGAAAATTGCAGTTCTTGACAGAACCAAAGAACCCGGTGCTGTTGGTGAGCCTTTATATCAGGATTGTATTAATGCTATTGTCGAAGGAATTAATAACGGATGGGGAAATATTACATCTATGCCTATTGTTGTCGGCGGCAGATATGGATTATCTTCGAAAGAATTCACTCCGGCTATGATTAAAGGTGTTTATGACCATTTACTGCAAGAAAAACCAATGAACCACTTCACAGTTGGTATTAATGACGATGTTACATTCACAAGCATACCTTATGACTCTGAATTTTCCATTGAGTCGGACAAAGTCATCAGAGCATTGTTCTATGGGCTTGGCTCTGATGGTACTGTTTCTGCAAATAAAAATTCAATAAAAATTATCGGCGAGAATACAGATTTTTATTCTCAAGGCTATTATGTTTATGATTCAAAGAAAGCTGGCACTGTTACAGTTTCCCACTTGAGATTCGGTCCGGAAAAAATCCGCTCAACTTATTTAATTACTAAAGCTAATTTCATTGCCTGCCATCAGACTGTGTTCCTAGAAAAATTTGATATGCTTAAAAACCTTGCCCCCGGAGGAACATTTCTTGTGAATTCACCCTTCAGCAAAGATGAACTCTGGGACAGACTGCCTCTAACAGTTCAAAAGCACCTAATCGAGAAAAAAGCAAGATTATTTACAATTGACGCACAAAATGTTGCCGAAACAAGTGGTATGGGCAGAAGAATCAATACAGTTATGCAGGTTTGTTTCTTTGCCATTTCAGGAGTACTCCCTAAAGATCAAGCTATCGAATATATCAAGGAATCAATTAAAGTTACTTACTCGAAGAAAGGCGACGAAATCGTAAGAATGAACCTTCAGGCAGTGGATAACACTCTTGATAATTTATTTGAAGTTACTATTCCTGACACAATAACAGCAAAACACGACATTAAACAACCAGTTCCGGAATACGCTCCTAAGTTTGTTAAAGAAGTTGTCGGCAATATAATTCTCGGACAGGGCGATTCAATTCCAGTCAGTGCTTTTCCTGTTGACGGAACTTTTCCAACATCAACAACCAAATATGAAAAAAGAAATATCGCACTGTCGATTCCAGTTTGGGATCCTGAAATTTGTATTCAGTGTGGAAAATGTAGCATGGTTTGTCCTCATGCAACTATCAGACAAAACGTCTATGATCCAAAATTTCTTGAAAACGCTCCACCTACATTTAAGTTTACCGATGCAAGAGATAAAGAATACAAAGATATGGGCTGGAAATACACTTTGCAGGTAGCCCCTGAGGATTGCACCGGTTGCGGTGTATGCGTTGAAGTTTGCCCTGTTAAGAATAAATCTAATGTAAAATTGAAAGCAATCAATATGATGCCTCAACTACCTTTGAGAGAGACTGAAGCTGTTAACTGGGAATTCTTCCTTTCAATTCCTCCGGTAAACAGAAATCTTATCAAAGTCAGCAACATAAGGCAACAACAATTTCAGGTTCCTCTTTTTGAATTTTCGGGCGCTTGTGCCGGTTGTGGTGAAACACCCTATATCAAACTTGCAACTCAGTTATTTGGCGACAGAATGTTGGTTGCAAATGCAACTGGTTGTTCTTCTATCTATGGAGGCAACCTCCCTACAACCCCCTATGCAAAAAACTCCGAAGGCAAGGGTCCTGCCTGGTCAAATTCACTTTTCGAAGACAATGCTGAATTCGGTTTGGGTTATAGACTTGCAATTGATAAGCAAACCGATATTGCTAAATCACTTCTTATCAAGATGGCTTCGGATGTTGGAGAAAACCTTGTTAATGAAATTTTAAACGCAGACCAACGAACGGAACCTGGAATCTTTGAACAAAGAGAGCGTGTTGAATTGTTAAAGAGGAAATTAAGCGAAATCAAATCAAAAGATTCTGATATTTTGATGAGTGTGGCTGACTATCTGGTCAGAAAGAGCGTTTGGATAATAGGAGGCGATGGCTGGGCTTATGATATTGGCTATGGTGGTTTAGATCACGTTATAGCAAGCGGAAAAGATGTCAATTTATTGGTTCTCGACACAGAGGTTTACTCCAATACTGGCGGACAATCATCAAAAGCGACACCTATCGGCGGAGTGGCTAAGTTTGCTGCAGACGGAAAACCAACATTTAAAAAAGATCTGGGCTTGATGGCTATGTCTTATGGAACTGTATATGTTGCCTCGGTCGCTTTTGGCGCACGTGATGAGCATACCTTGAAAGCATTTCTCGAAGCCGAAGCTTATGACGGTCCTTCGATTATTCTGGCATACAGCCATTGTATTGCCCACGGAATAAACATGGAACAGCCGCTAATGCAACAAAAGCTTGCAGTTGATTCAGGTCAGTGGCTTCTTTACAGGTTTAATCCAGAGTTATTAAAGCAAGGACAAAATCCTTTGATACTCGATTCTAAAGAGCCAAAAATACCTGTATCAGAATATATGAATTCTGAAAACAGATTTAAAATTTTAAATAAAACAAACCCAGAAGCCGCAAAGCTGTATTACAAAATGGCTCAGGAAAATGCCTTGAGAAGATTTAAATACTATCAATATCTGGCAGAACGTAAATTCAATGGCTCGGCACAAAACGAAAGCATAATTTAGTTAGAATTGATTTTGAAAAATAAAATTTAAATAATAAAATTTAGGAGAAATAAAATGGATATAACAACAAAATATATGGGAATGACGCTTCGTTCTCCGATCGTAGCATCTGCTTCTCCGCTTTCGGAAGACATTGGGAATATCAAAAAAATGGAAGATGCCGGTGCTGGAGCTGTTGTTCTTTATTCGCTATTCGAAGAACAAATACTACTTGAACAAAAAGAAGTGTTTTATCATTCTACCGCAGGAACATATAGTTTCGCAGAGGCATTAACCTATTTCCCTGAAGCTGATGAATACAGAGTCGGACCTGAAGGATATCTTGACCTGATTAGAAAAGCAAAAGAAGCCGTAAAAATTCCAATTATTGCAAGCCTTAATGGCTCAAGCAATGGTGGCTGGATTGACTATGCAAAAAAAATGCAGGAAGCCGGAGCCGATGCAATCGAGCTGAACATTTACTATATTCCAACCGACATGAACTTAAACTCCTTGGATGTCGAAAATAATTATATTGAAATAGTAAAACATGTCAAATCTGCGGTCAGCATACCGGTTGCAGTCAAGTTAAGCCCATTTTTCACAAACATGGCTAATTTTGCAAAAAGAATTGATGAAATTGGAGCCGACGCTCTTGTTCTTTTCAATAGGTTTTATCAACCGGATATTGACCTTGAAAATTTGGAAGTCAAACCACAAATTCAGTTAAGTCATTCATCTGCCGCAAGGCTTCCTATGAGGTGGATTGCTATTCTCAAAGGAAGAATCAAAGCTGACCTTGCTGCAACAAGCGGCATTCAGTCTGCTGATGATGTCATCAAAATGCTTATGGCAGGAGCAAACGTTACTATGATGTGCTCCGCTCTTTTCAAGAATGGTATTTATCACATCAGTCAAGTTGAAAAAGAAATAATTGAATGGATGACCGAAAAAGATTATGTTTCCATTCAGCAAATGCAAGGCAGTATGTCACAGCTTAACGTAGCTGACCCCTCCTCGTTCGAAAGAGCTCAATATATGAAAGCCCTTACAAACTACAGATTTTAATTAAAAATTGGATATAACATTATCGCTCGTTGCTACCAAAACTCAACGAGCGATCTTTTTTTATGGGCTATCTGAAGTTTTCCAGGTAATATCTTTTTCAAAAAATGTTTTAGAATCCTCGGCGATTGTTAAATCCACCAAACCCTAAATTATAACATATTTAAAACCTGCGTTTGCATCCATGAATAATTCAAGCTTGAAAGAAACATCTCCGGTTACAGATGGAATGTTCACTGTTGGTGCAAGGTTAATCCCTAAATCAATAAAAATTGGCACTGGTGATAATATTCCTGTGATAACTTCTAAATGCATTCTTAAAATTATTGGAGTGATTAAACCTCTTTTCCGTTGACAAAGATTATAACCGTCAAAATTATGAATTTTTCAACTGTTATGTCTGAAAAAATATTAATTTGTTAATAAAACTTATAAATGATAAATTAAAGTTTTATTTAGTTTAACTAAATTATCTAATTCAAAGAATGTAAAAAAATAAATAATCACAATTTTTATTTATTAAACAGGAGGAAGAATGAAATTCCTTAACAAACATAAAATCCTGTTGCTTTTTCTGCTGAAATTTATTTCGATATTTACAATAAATATTGATATTAATGCCCAGAACTTTCAACCGGCAAGCGTTAACCAGATCTCATTTGTTGACCCACGTCAGCAAGAGTACTCAACTTATTTTGTTTTAAATGGTCAAACTCAGGGGCTGACGGTACCAAGATTCCTTAATGTTTTTACCAAATTACCCGAAAACCCAGATGTTTTTGATTGGGTTATTCAAAATGTTCCTCTTGTTCCTTTTCCCCAGCCAGAATTAATGAGTTTTTGGTTCAATCTTACTTATCTTGGATTGGAAAATGGTGTTCCGGTGAACCAATTATTTTTGGCGTATTTTGTTACAGACACTTTTATGCTGATGCCCCCGCTTGAATTTCCACCATCGGCATTTGTTCCAACAAATGTAAGCCAAGCAGAATATAATGTTGGCAACGGATATATCGGTAATCCTTATGATATTGTTTTTTTTGATAAGATGCCTTTGATCTTTAACCAGATCAATGTTCAGGAAATGCTTGAAAATCTGCCGAATCTGCTCCAATATCGGGGTTGTAACGTTCCTAACCTTGACTTAGATTCCTCTACAAACCCACCAGGAAGTGTTCTGGGCTATGCAGGCGATAAAAATGCCTGCGGTCCCGCAGCAGCGGCAAACAGTATGCAATGGCTCGAAACAGTTCATCCGGAGATTAAAACTAATTTGTCTCTTCGCGAAAAATTAGTTGAGCTAAGCAAAATGATGAATAGGGAAAATAATCAGGGCGTTTCAACAAAGGATTTTATCAAAGGGAAACTTGATTTTATTGATAAGCACAAACTCCCAATCAAAGTTAAGTTCCAATCTGACGATATTGATACAAATAACATTAAATCTCCGAATAAAAAATATAATAACGAGGCTATCAACAGAAACGCAAATAAAGCAGACTCAACTAAATGGGCGGCTACCTGGGATTTCCTTTTTAAGGAAGTCAAAGATGGTGAGGATGTTGAGCTTCTGTTAGATTCATACACAATTGATGACGAAGGGCAAATTGTTCACACCGGCGGTCATGTTGTAACAGTTTCCGGGGTTAGTCAGATTGGCGGCATCAAAAGAGTTTGGGTAAAAGACGATGCAAACCAGAGAATTTCCGGAGGAACAGCACAAATCCCCTTAACGTGGCTATTGGTCAGCGAAGAATCTGGTATTCCTTACTTAAAGGAGTGGTCTGAAGGTTATGATGTTACTATTGTTACTGGAATTGTTTCCGAAAGTTATGACGCTAATGTTCAATTTTCTTTTGATCCTAAGGCAACAACCATCGGAAGGTTATCTTTCGAAGAACCTTTTATAGCTTCTAACACAACAAGTGGTATAATGGGATTCTATCTTTTTGAAAGCAGCAAGCTCAAATACATAAATGCTTTGGCAAGAACATCGGAGACTCAGCAACCTGTGTGGCTCGTTCAAAATCTTCCTGCAATGCCTTTTCACAAAGATCACTGGGTATCAACACCCGTTGAACTTGGGGCACTGAATCTTACGGCTGGAGTGCCTATTCAAGTTCAGTTTATCACAAGCGACACAAATCTAAGGGAAAAACCTAGCTGGAATGTTGATTCATTTTTTGATATTTTTTACAAAATCGAGTTGTCCCATAATGTTCCAGATGGCTCACCAGAAACACAAGAATTTATTCAAATTTCAGACTTAATTCCTCCTTCGTTCAATGGTCCTCAGGCTGCCAGGGACTCAGTTTACAGAGGTTGTACTGTCCCAAATATCGATTTGAATAACAACTCTTATCCTCAATCTGCGAATTGGACGGGTGATTTGAATGCCTGCGGTCCTGCCTCTGCAGCAAACAGTATGCAATGGCTTTCGGAAACGCACCCGAAAATTCAACAAGATGCATCTTTAAGAGAAAAAATGGAAGAACTCGATAGAATGATGAAAAGACAAAACGGAAAAGGGGTTAGAACCTATGACTTAATTCGTGGTAAACTTGACTTCATTGATAAATACAAATTATCTATAAAGGTTAAGTTCCAAAGCAGTTGGTTCAGGAAAGATTCCAATGTTGCCTCGCCTAATAGACAATACAATCATATTGCCGAAAATAAAAACAAAGCTAACAATGCTTATCCTGAATGGGAATGGTTAGTTCAGGAAATGAAAAATGGTGAAGATGTTGAATTGCTGTACGGTTATTATGATGCAGACGGAAAGCGAAGAGGAGGGCACTGGGTTACTGTAACCGGCATTATGGAATCCGGAGGCGAAAAACGAATTTGGATAAAAGACGATATTCTCCAAAGTGGTTCAGGCTACGGAAAAACCAACGACAACCGAGACTCCTCCGGCGAAGAAGTTATCGGATGGGGAAGCAACAGGGGAGGCGTTCCTGTGTTGCGACGCTTTGGATTTGATGATTGGCAGTTAAGAGTTGAAAGCCTGGTTTCTGAAAGTTATGACTCAACCGTCTCTTTTGAACCACCTAAGTCAAGTTTAAAAATCTCCCTGCTTGAGCCCGGATCCGATAATTTTGATTTTAATCCTTACGGAGGATATATTTCGGACATTTATCCAAAAAATAATTCTTTGTATTATCGTAACATTGTTCTGAAAAATCCAGAAAATGATGCTTTGGATTGGGCTGTCCGCAATATGCCTGTTATGCCGTTTGATACATCAAGAACCATCACAGTTGGAATAAATTTAAAACCATTGTTTGTTAACGATAGATTGCCCGATAGTTTGGATTTTTTCATCTTTGACTTTTTTGACACTACTTATCCAAAGTTAAATGATATTGTTTTTTGGTACAGGACAAATATCAGAAAATCAAAATATGAAATAGGAATCGGTTTGATTGATTTAGACACAACAAGAATTTATGTTCCCTTCCTCAATGATTCAATTTATCATCCAGTTTTTAATAAAACTGAGCTTTTAAAGGACTCTGTTTATATTGGATGCAATATGCCAAATATTGACCTTGATTCAACGGCACATCCGGCAACAGATAATTACGCAGGCGATAAAAATGCCTGCGGACCCGCTGCCGCAGCAAATAGTATGCACTGGCTCGAAAAGGTTCATAAATTTAATACGAACAAATCATTGAGAGAAAAACTTGAAGAGCTTAGCAAATATATGGAAAGACAAAAGGAACGTGGCGTTACCAATGATCAAATGATAAAAGGTAAGCTTAAATTTATAGCAGAAAATAAACTCCCAATCGAGGTGAAGTTCCAAAGTTTCAGGCACACAAAAGACTCTGTTGTCTCAATTAAGGACAATAATGGTAATGAAATTAAAGCGAAAAATAAAAACACCAAAGACAAAGGCTATCCTAGCTGGGATTGGCTCGTTCAGGAAATGAAAGAAGGCGAAGATGTTGAATTGATTTATGGCAGATACGATTCCACCGGCAGAAGACTTGGCGGACACGTCGTAACAGTTACAGGAGTTTTGGACGACAGAGGTGCCAGGAGAATTTGGTTCAAAGACGACACCCGCCAAAGAACTCCCGGTCTGAGAAATAACCCAGACGACAGCCTTGAAACTGGCGAAGAAGTTGCCACATGGGACACTATCCCGGGTGGTATTCCGGTTATTACTCGATGGGGCTCAAAAAGCCGAAGAATCGAGGCTATTATTTCCGAAAGTTATGTCGAACCAGTTCCACCGCCTAAACCAATTATCAATGACATTAAACTTGAAAAAATCAAATTTGACGTTGGTGAGGGAAAGAAACTTGATTTTATGCTACTAACGGTTAAATTTACTTCAATCGATAAAACCAATTATATGAACATTGTCCAGAAAACTAATGATGGCAATTTTGATTGTTGGTGGTGGGGTAAAAATATAATTTTGCCAAAAGGCATTTCAGCAACATATTCATTATGGATTACAAATATTTGTACAATCAAAAAAACAGGAAAAAAGGGCGATTTACCAAATGAAAACGAAGAATACGAAGTTTCATTTGTTTTCTCAGATTCCATTCTGACAGTTTTGCCCGAAAAGGATAGTGTTTACAAATTAAAATTAACAGAAAGAACTATCAGCTCGCTGAACGATTTAACCGATGGGGCTTTGAGCTTTGGCTTTAAACCTGACGAACTCCCTGTTTTCTTTATTCCAAACAATCCTGAACTGAATTATTACGCTCAGGGTATGCCGGTCATAGATCTTGATTCAACAATTAGCCCAACCGTTGATATAAATTATTCCGGAGATTATAATGCAGGGAATCCGGCTTCTGCTGCTACTGCTTTTGAATGGCTTAAAATGAATTATTCTCAGATTATTGATAATACAAATACGAGAACAAAGCTCGAGTTATTAAGCAAATTTATGAACAGACAAAAAAATAAAGGTTCGTTGGCAGTGGATATGATCAAGGGCAAACTTTCCCTGGTTGATAGCCTAAAATTACCGATTTCTATTTATTTCCAGCTTGTTGATTATGGTAACGACTCGATAATCTCTCCAAACAGGACTTATGGACATTTTGCAAGGAACAAAAACGTAATGGCTGGCTATCCCACATGGGAATTCATAAACTCCGAAATTAAATCTGGAAGAACTGTTGAGCTAATGTTACAATGGATTGACAAACAAGGCAGATTGCTAGGCAGCAAAACCTGTGTTGTTGCCGGGACTTCTAATGCTAATGGACAAGCCTCTATCTGGCTGCTTGAAGATTTAGATCATATTAAATCGGGTGGCACTATACTCTCCCAGTCAATATTTATAGAAACATCTACTGCAATTTCGAGGTCTTTTCTCTTCGACAGGTCTCTTGGTGATACTGTTTGTTGGGTTGTTGGGGCAGTTTCGCAGGGCTATGATCAAAATATGTCCTTCCTTGATGTGCAATCTGATTTAAATGGCACAAATGATTTCAACGTTGCCGTAACACGAAATCCGATAATCATGAATGAACCGGTTATCCTGGTTTTGAATATTCCCACGGATGCTAAAATTTGTATTAAGCTTTATAACACAAACGGAGAGGAAAAAGATGTTATACTTAATGAGTGGATTTCCTCAGGCAGAAACGAGATAGAGCTTTCGGGAAAATTAAGCTTGAATTTAGCTTCGGGTTTGTATTTTATTAAAGCTGACTGGAACGGAAGGACTCTGGCAGTGCCGGTAATTATATTAAATTGATTCTTTTTAAACAGGCTGCCGGTTTTATCGTTAAAAGAGCAGGGCAGTTTTGAGCTAATTTAAGGGTCTATTTTTATAAAAAAATTTAGACCCTTTTTTTCTCTCCTCGTTTACTGATTCTTTAAAAAAATAACTTTTAATAATATCAGTTTATCAAAATTTAATAGTTTTATTTTAAAAATGATCATAAAAAACGTTACTGTCTTTTGTGCATCGAGCAATAGATGTGATAAATTTTACCTTGACGAAGCTGAAAATTTCGGCGAACTGCTTGCTAACAGCGGAAGAACGATATTCTACGGAGGTGGCAAGGTTGGTTTGATGGGCAGACTTGCCGCCGGCTCGCTCAAAAATAATGGCTATGTGATTGGTATAATTACTGAACAATTAAAGAATTTAGAGCTTGGCAATACCGAAATAGCCGAACTGAGAGTTGTTGGAACAATGCACGAAAGGGAGGAAGCTCTTATAATGAATGCTGATTGCATTGTTGCCTTGCCCGGAGGTTGCGGAACAATCGAAGAATTGATGCAGGCTATAACTTGGAAAAGGCTTGGAATTATACGAACACCTCTCATTATTGTCAATCTTCGCAATTTTTATGACCACCTTGTGAAAATGCTGGAACTTACTGTCAAGGAAAAATTTATGAAGGAAGAATACCTCGACCATTGGATTGTTGTTAACTCAATCGAAGAATGTATGAATAAAATCGAAAACTTAAAAGAGAGAAATCAAAACACAATTGATATTCTAAATCCACCTTTTTTAACTTAATTTTAGCAGATTTTTGCAATAGAAATTTTAAATTCCTTAACAAGCAAGGAATGACTAAAGTGCCAATTGCATCACTCCTGCGAGGGCAGGAGTCTTGGAGTAATGAAGAAATTCCTGTATGCACAGGAATGGCGAAGAGAGAGGGATATTCCTTTGTGAGAGGTTGGGTAAAAGCTGGTCATTCTGAACCGAAGGCAAAGGATCCATATTACACAGGTCATTGAATTATTATAGACTCTTCAAGTCGTTCAGAGTGACATTCAAAAAATTTAAATCACATAAATTTATAATTTTTATCAATAATTAGGAATTATTAAAATTGTAGTGTTCAGGCTATTTAAAAATACCCTATTTGAATAGTTCTTTTATCATACCCCACGTTCTTCGGATTGAACTAACATTATGAAGAACATTAACGGTATTGCTGTAAGTAAAAGAATTGTCTTTGTGAACGACTTTTATTCTATATGTAAAATTATTGTTTTTGAGGACTTTTTCTAAATCATCGCCACGCAGGAAAGCTTCTTCGTCTGTATATCTATAATTGTTAGGAAAGCCTTTTGCTTCAATCGAAGCTATTCTGGTAAAAGGTTGTTTGGAAGATGAGCGCTCAATTTCGTAGAGGCTGATATTTGTTTCGTTCGTTGCTTTCCATTCAATAGTAATAACTTTGCCATTCGAAGTGGCTCTGAAATACTCAAATATCTCGGCTGCAAACAGGTAACCGATTGAAATAAAGAGTAATAACAATATTATCTTAATTTTCATCATTCAAATATAATTATAAATTCAATTAAATACAAGTTTTTATAACGAATTTATTGTTTTTGATTGTTTTTTTCATCTATCCTTTTAACGACGACCAAAGTTCTATCATCCGAATATTCAGACCCAGTGGTGAATTTTGAAACTTCTTCTAAAATATAATAAGCAATTTCTTTAGAGCTTTTTTTATGATATTTTTTTATTATCCCTTGCAGCCTTTCAATCCCGAACAGTTCTCTCTGATTGTTCAAAGCTTCGGTTATGCCGTCGGTATAAAGCACCAATATGTCTCCAACCTGCATTGTTTTATTTTCTACGCTGAATTTCTGATTTTGCATAATACCAAGAATACCACCGGTTGGTTCCAAAAGTGTAAATTTTTCAGTGTTAGGGCGATAGTGAATCGGCTCGCTGTGACCGGCGTTGCAATAAAGAACAAGACGATTGGAGGATAAAGTTAATTCGCAATAAAAAAGAGTTACAAACCTTTCATAAGGAAAAGTATTATAAACCAGGGTGTTCAATCTTGAAATCAGTTCGGACATTCTCGGAGCAAATCCCATACCCATTTTTATCGCTCCTGACACAAAAAGTGCCTGAATTGCCGCAGGCAGCCCCTTGCTTGCAGCATCGCTTATAATAATTGATAATTTCTCTTCTTCTTTTTCGCTGCTTTCGATGAAATCGAAATAATCACCTCCAACATCACTGTCGGGAATACAAACACCAAAAATATCAAAATCAGCAAATTTATAATGATGGTCAGGCAGTAGATTCCTTTGAATTTCGGAGGCTGTAACAATATCCTTTCTGATTTTCTCGCTTTCAAGCAGCGAGCTAAGGTTTCTCAAAGCTGCCGAGGTTACGCTGCTGATAATATTCAATTCATCAAAAAAGGATTGCTTAATTTCGGAGGCATTGAAAGCAAGCACCCAGTTATAAAATTTTCCAGAGGGACTTTTTCTTATTTGACCCAGTCCGGTCATTGAATACAGTTGGATTCCTTTTTGTTGGAGCAATGTATCAGTCTCTTTTTTCAGTACAACTCTTTTCTTTATCAATTCTGCCAATGCAGGTTGGTCGGCTATTGTGATGGTATAATCATCAGGTATTTTTTCTAAATTTCCATATTGAAATTTCAGTGTATAAGTTTTGTTATCCGGGTTTAGCTCCCAAATT
Source organism: Candidatus Kapaibacterium sp. (assembly GCA_938038165.1). GTDB lineage: Bacteria > Bacteroidota > Ignavibacteria > Kapaibacteriales > UBA2268 > CALHRB01. Next base: position 27,409 of record CALHRB010000256.1, read on the forward strand.
CTTCCTCCGTTTATCTCGAAATCTTTTGTATCAACTAAATCTTTTACTAAAGAAATCAGCAACTCCAGCTCGGTTTTGAAATTCCCGGAAACAAGTTTTTCGACCAACTTGAAATTCTGTCTTTGTTGAATATAATTTGAATACAATTAGCGACCTGTTATAATTTTAGAGATATTTAACAATTTAATAGAAGTGTTTGTTTGGTTTATATTTTTTTTGGTGTTAACATTAACTATTTATTAATAAAAACAAAGATTTACAAATATGATTAATTCATATTTGTAAATAAGGAGCATTATAAAAAAATGGCTTGGATAAACAGCTAATTTCTGTTTATTTGTTGAAATTTTTAAAAAATTCGTCTTTCCAGTATTTCAATTTTTTTGAATTATTATTTTCTAATAACTGAATACACAGGTTGTAATAATCTTCTGCATTAGCTCTATTGCCGCTATTAAGCTCTATAACGGCAAGTTCACCATAGCATTCAGCCAGCATTTCGGTATATT
>CALHRB010000257.1 GCA_938038165.1 Candidatus Kapaibacterium sp.
TTATTTTTATTTAAAGTTCTGTTCAGAAAAAAATGTTTAATTATTAGGGGTCAGTTGATGAATCACTTTACACCACAGGGAACAATAACAGCCCTTGTAACTCCATTTCAAAAAGGCGGCGCAATAGATTTTGATGCACTTAAAGACCTTATACAATTTCAGATTAATGGTGGTATTGATGCCATTGTTGTCTGTGGCTCAACGGGCGAGAGTGCAACACTTGCATTAAAAGAGAAAATAGCAATAATCGAAAAATCCCTTGAATTTGCCGGGGGTAAAATTCCAATTATAGCTGGAACAGGAACTAATGAAACCGAAGGAACACTTAATCTCTCAACTGTCGCATTCAATCTTGGTGTTGCAGGATTATTATTAGTTGCACCATATTACAATAAGCCCACTCAGGATGGACTATATGAGCATTTTAAGCTGATTGCCGATAATGTGAACATTCCTGTCATTATTTATAACGTCCCTGGGCGAACAGGTGTTAATATCTCAGCCGAAACCCAGCTGAAATTAGCTACTAATTGCAAAAATATTAAAGCCACCAAAGAAGCCTCCGGCAATTTTGACCAAATGATGAAAATTATCAGGGATGCCCCCAAAGGATTCAATCTACTCTCGGGTGATGATGTTTATACATTACCAATTATTTCATTTGGAGGAAAAGGTGTGGTGTCGGTCATTAGCAATTATGCCCCTAAACAATTCTCTGACTTAGTCAAAAATGCTATGAACGGAAAACTCGACCAAGCTCGAAAAATTCATTATGAATTGCTGGAATTAATGGAGTTGAATTTCATCGAATCTAACCCCATACCTGTTAAATATGCATTGTCTTTGATGAAAAAAATTGACCCTGTTTACCGATTGCCTTTGCTCGAAATGACCAAGAAGAACAAGGATTTTTTCAAAAAAGCTATGCAAAAAGCAGGACTTCTATCATAGTTAAGTTTTTTTTGGGGCATCCATTACGAAATTAAATTTTAGTTAGTCTGTTTGTCAAGCAAATTAGACCTAAGTCCCATCAAAATTACGAAAGAATAGAAATTTCTGAATTATGAGAATGGAATCTGAGTTTTTTATTTATTTTCCTCTTTGTTTTGTGTTTCGGCTTTCCAAAGTTTGCCGGAGTTAATGTCTGACATTGCTCTTTCAGGAATGTGTTTAAAGAAGTGTACCAAAGCCTCTACGGCATTTTTAATTGTAAGGTTCAGCATTTCGTATTCATTTTGTTCAAAATCAGACAGAACAAAATCAGTAAGAATAACCTCCTTTGGTTTAGGACCAATTCCACATCTAAGTCTGTAGAAGTCTTCCGATTGAAGCTCATAAATTATTGAAGCAATTCCATTATGACCTCCATTCCCTCCACCCCTTTTTAAATGAATTTTTCCAAGCGGAAAATTGTATTCGTCTGCTATGACAATTATTCTTTCAATCGGGATTTTATACTTCAAATGTACTTTTCTTACTGCTTCACCAGAATTGTTCATATAAGTTGTTGGAAAGGCAATTAAAACCTTATTGGAGCCGAAGTTTAATCTGGAAGTATTATAAATCGTTGATTCACTTATTATCTGAGTGTTTTGCCTCAGGCAAAGTTCATAACCAACCATCCAACCTATATTGTGTCTTGTTTGGGAATATTTTTTCCCAGGATTTCCAAGAGCTGCAATAAGCCAATCAAAAGTCATATCTAAAACTATGGTCTTGTTCCAAGCCTAAAATTAATATTTACTCCGTGTTGTTTGACCATTGTCAAAAAATCGAAAAGAACTGTAAGAGTGGAATCGAGCCTTGTACTGAAATCCTTATCATATATAATTTTTGTTAGAAGCCCATCGCCTCGCTTTATTTCGTTTGTGATATCATTAACATTATCCAGTATTGAATTCAGAACAATTATGCTTGTATCAGCTTTCGAAATTAATTTTCCTGAATTTTTAAGAGTTAAATCAAGCTGGGCTATCAAACTATCAAGCCTCGGTTCGTTTTTTTTAGTTAAGCTTACCAAATCACTGCTGAGTATTCTTAAGTTTTTCAAAGTTAAATCAATATTACCGGAATTTTCAACAAGTAATTGGCGAGTCATTTGCAAAATTTCAGCTGTATTTTCAACGGCAGAATTAAAATTATTGATGAATTTTTGATTAGCAGTAATTTCTGCCAGTGATGACGAAATTGTATCCAATTTGACAATCAACGAATGAATATCGTTGAGCATATCGCCACCCTGATTAACCAAAGTGGTAAAATCGGCTCGGGTTATTCCGGGAATTTCATTTTTGGGATTGAATTTTTCATTTGAAATGCCAGGATTGATTTCGATTTTTTTTCCACCGGTGATTTCGAGAATACTTATTTCTGCAGCAGCATCGCTTTTCAAATCACTGACATCATCAATGGTTCCTTCAATATAAACTCCTCCATTATCATTCTTGATTAATGTAACCACCCCACGCTTAACTCCATTGACAACGATAGGATTTGAAACCTGTATCCCTCCCGAATTATCGAATCTGAATTTTATGGTTTTCTGGGTAACCGAAACCCCTACACCTTTGCCAAAAGATATACCGAGAATAACTAAAATGATTGCAAGCAAGGATACAATACCAACTTTAAACTCTAAATTTCTTTGGACATTCATCTTTAATATTATTTCTTAAATAAAGAACAAAAATAGCAATTAATTTTCCTATTAAAAAAGATTTGTGAAAAAAACGGATGAATATACTTATTATTAAAACTCATTTTGATTACAAAGCCTTTAACTTATTGAAAAAAATCGATTTTAATTCATATTTTTGCGAGAAGTATCTTAAAATATTTATAATTTATAACAGGAAAACAATGGGACAAACAATTGTTCAAAAAATTTTAGCAAATGCAGCGAATCTTCCTGCGGTGAAAGTCGGTGATGTAGTTGAGCCAAAAGTTAATCTTGCAATGAGTCACGAAAATGCAGCTCTGGTAATCAATCAATTTCTCGAAATATATAAAGGCACAGGTTTAGAGCCAAAAGTCTGGGAGCCAGGCAAAATTGCAATTATTTTCGATCATAGAGTTCCTGCTGAAAGCTCAAAAACAGCAACCAACCAGAAAAAAGTAAGGAACTTTGTTACGGAGCAAAATATCACAAAATTTCACGATATACGTGGCGATGAAATGGGAATATGTCATCAGATACTTCCTGAATCAGGATACGTTAGGCCCGGTTACGTAGTTGTAGGAACAGACAGCCATACAACAAGTCACGGTGCATTGGGGGCTTTTTCCTTTGGCATCGGTGCAACCGAGATGGCTTCTGTTTGGACGCTTGGAACTATACTAAATGTTCAGGTGCCACCTACAATAAAAGTCGTTGTTAATGGAACATTCAATCAATTTGTTCTTCCAAAGGATTTGATTCTTTATTTAATTGGTCAGTTGACTGCCGAAGGTGCAAATTTCAGGGTAATTGAATTTCACGGAGAAGCTATAAGAAATATGACAACTTCAGGAAGATTAACTATTTGTAATATGACGGTTGAAGCCGGAGCAACCTCTGGAATTGTACCGCCTGATGATGAAACCTTGATTTACCTCAGAAATACAGCAGGAGTAAAGGATGAAATCGAATTGATTAATCCTGACCCAGATGCAGAATACGAAAAAATCATTGAAATCAACGCTTCTGAATTGGTTCCCCAAATAGCTTGTCCCCATACTGTTGATAATGTAAAATCAATCAGAGACGTCAGCGGGATAAAAATCAATCAGGTTGTTCTGGGTTCGTGCACAAACGGAAGATTAGACGACCTCGAAATTGCTGCAAAAATTTTAAAGAATAAAAAAATTGATAAAAATGTCAGGATGCTGGTTTTCCCTGCCTCTGGCAGGATTTACAAAGAAGCTTTGAAAGCAGGCTATCTGATTGATTTGATGGAAGCTGGTGCCGTTATTGTAAACCCTGGTTGCGGTCCCTGCCTCGGTATTCATCAAGGTGCCTTAGGAGATGGCGAAATTGCCCTTTCGACCACAAACAGAAATTTTAAAGGTAGAATGGGCAATCCCAATTCGGAGGTTTATCTCAGCTCTCCTGCTGTCGCAGCGGCAAGTGCTATCGCAGGCTTTATTACTGATCCAAGAGAATTAAATTAACTAAAAAGGAGAAAAAAATGGCAAAAGTTGTTTATAAATTTGGTGATGATATCTCAACCGATATAATCTATCCCGGGCGTTTTATGGCTACAGTACTTCCCACCGAAACACCACAGTACGCCTTTGCTGACAATCAAGACTTAAATTCTAAGCTTGTCAATGGGCAAATTGAAAAAGGAAGCATAATAATAGCAGGTAAAAATTTCGGATGTGGTTCCTCACGCGAACAAGCTGTTTCAACTATTAAGGGTCATGAACTTGTCATTATTGCTAAAAACTTTGCAAGAATATTCCTCCAAAACAGCGTTAATTTGGGCTTAAATACAATTACGTGTCCTGATATAGAGGCTGAAATTAATGATGAAATAGTTATAACTGAGACAAAAGTCATCAACAAAACACAAGGAAGAGAATTTGACTTGATCCCCCACCCACCAGCTCGTCAAGCTATTATTGACGCTGGCGGTTTGATTAATTACACAAGAAAAAAATTGATGGAAAAAATATAATTTTCTATGATTTAATTCCCTTTCATTTGCTATTATTTTGTTACTACAAAGGTTTTTGTCACTTTTTTGTTTTCAGTTTTGGCAACGAGGATATAAAAACCGGGTTGGAAACCGCTTGTGTCAAATCTGAATTCGTATTTTTCTTTTTCGAGAAGTCCTTTGTATAATTGAACCAGAGGATAACCCAAATAGTTATAAATATCAATCTCGACATAGGAATTAGTTGGTTGAAACACCCTGAATCTTCCTTCATTCGTCATAGGAATTGGTTTAACACCATCAACTAAAAAATCCTCTGATAGCAGGTCGGTAACTAAAATAACATCAACATCGCATTGGCTTGTAACCTGTTGAATAATTTCTTCAGAGCTACCGTTTAGAAAAATGTTTAATGTATTGCATTTAAACCCAATATTCAAGGTATCATAAAAGATTTTTGAATTAGCAGATGTCAGTGGCTGAAAGCACGCAATTAATTTCTTAGTTTCCTTAGGCTCGATAATCAAAGGGACTTGCGATTGCGGAACAGAAAAAAGAACGTTGTGCGACAAGAAAATCTTATCGAGATTTAAAGGAAGAATCCCATAATTATATAATTCAAGAGTGTCGCAGCCAAGATTGCCTATGAAGTATTTACCAAATGAATGAAGATTTCCAGTGTTTGATTCAAATCCCGGAAAAGATAAAGTAAATCCTTGAACTGTATCTGCAAAAGTTTTTATATTACCGGCAGAATCTGTTGCATTAAACTTGTAAATTGCGTCCTGAAAAGGGTCAAGAATATTTAGATCATACGAGAAAATTCTTGAATTAAAATTGAGTAAATTAATATTACAATTAATTTGTTCCAAAATTTCAATTTTCTCAATTCCATAATCAAAAGCACTTGAATCTGTAATATTGATTTTGAAATCAATTTCACAATCATCAGCAGTAATTTCGAAAGCAGGTGGCTCTTTATCTCCGGCAATAATTATCGAAAGTGCAATTAATTCTCTTTCGTTGCAGGGACCTTCAATGACAAGAGTATCATTAATCAAAGTATCGTTAGGAAATTCATAGCAAAGAGTAATGATATTTGTTTGATTAGGAAACAATTCTGTTGGAGTATTATAATTTATCTGAATATTAGAGTTATGTTTAAAATATAAATTCGAAATATATTGTTTGAAAGCACCGTAATTTTTTATCTCGATATCCTTGCAATATTTTCTATTTAATCTAACTTGGTCATTATATAGCTTGAGAGTGTCAGACAAAATATTAGAACTTATTGCCACAGTAAAACCGGGAATATCAATCTCCACTTCGTTTTTTCTACCCAATGAATCTATTGCAATGAGCTTAAAATTTCCATCCTGTCTGTTATCAATAAGTTTAGCCGAAAATTTTACTACCTTTTTTAGAGGAGTAAATTGTTCGATGTTCACATTAACATTTTTTTGAGAATTTGGCGGAGAATAAACCTGTTTTATCCCAAAATCACTTGCAGTGGAATCTAAGGCAAAACCACTAACAGAAAAACAACTGTCCTGATAAGCTATCTGTGGAGGATTCAAATCAAGTGGTAAAAAGCTCATTCCTCCAACATATCCATAAGAATTGGCAATTCCATAGCCATAGACATATATTCCAATGTCAGCGGTCGATTCAATTCTATGAACACCATCAGAGACAGGGATATTTGAAAAAGAATAACCCGAGACGGCAATTTTTGAAAATGAAGAAGCATTTACAGGTTGACCGTCAATAGATATACCATTGATTTGATCATCAGGCGCTACTATGCAAATATATTGAGCATTATAAACAGGATTTGGAATAAATCCCTCGAAAACCTGAACATTTATAACACGATATGTGTTCATAAATTGTTCTTTTGGAGGAATAACCATCATAAATGGATCGCTTAGTAATCTGTTTCCACCACCGCCGGCAGTTTTTTTGTATTGAGCTACCAGCACCGGGGCTGATGCCTTAACTTCAGAGGGTGAAACCAAAGGAGCTTCATAAAAACCACCTCTATTCAGAACAACCACTCTGACACCATTGATAAATACCTCAGTGTCGTCGTATGCAGCCAGAATACGAAACATGTCATTACCTTCTCTTATAATATTACTTGGCTGAACGTAAGTTATGAGAAATGCATTTTTACCCCATGTCTTAATCGGTGGAATCTGACTTGCAAGAAAATCCCTTGAAGGATTAGTAATATTAAGATTAACTGGTAAGGTTGCTCTCTGATGCCCGGCAAACACGGCTATTGGTTTATTTGATTTAATCTCGGTGCCGGTTAAATCACCAGTGCTATTCGAAGAAGTTATTTTTGCTTGAACCAGGTAAGCCTGACCTTTTTGCAAAGTTATGTTTTGAATGTTCATACCATTCGAATATGTATCTGTTGAAGGATCAATCCTGATAAGTGTACTATCCTCAACAGCAATGATTACAAACTGTGAGGGTGTTCTGCTGTTTCCACTTGCATTTCTTCCATCAGAATTATAAGATATGACAAGGTATTCATCTCCGAGAACATCAGTCGGAAGAACCAGAAATGCATCGCTTGTGGTTACAGCCTGAGATAGAGCATATACCGTAACTTCTTCGTCCGAAGTAATGTGAAAAGTTTGCACAGCAGGAGTTTCATTTTGATTTCTCGACCAGTTATTACCACTATCATTATATCCCCTCAATTCAAAATCAAAATAATGCTTCCTGAAAACATAGATTTTGTTCGGATCTGTTATAGTAAAATCCTCAGTGAACGTCTGATTTTGAAAATTCTTGAATGTTATTTTTCCTTTGGTAGGAACTTCGGACGTTATAAATATATATAGACTGTCATCAGGTATTTCCGGAGGGAAAGCGCTTCTACCGTTATGAAAATTTGGCATAAAAGCAAGCCAAAAATCCGTCCCTTTGCTATCAAAACTAATGTCAAAAGATTTTAGCTCAGTAAAAGAGAAAAAGAGTAAAAATAAGAATATGAAAACAATATTTATCTTATTTTTGAAATTGAAGTTGTATAATTCTATATTTTTCATCGTTTTTTTATGTGTATTCATAACTTTGAGAATTAAAATCAGATATTTAGAGACAATGAATTATAATTTATATTTTGCTTAACATTATTTTAATTCGAAAATTAGTAAAAATGAGAAAGCTACTCAACTCGGAAATTAAAAAAATCAGATTAAATCCATCGGAAGCCAAAGTTATCATTAGAAATCCAATCACAATAATGCTTGATAACGTTAGAAGCTTATATAATGTAGGTTCAATATTTAGAACCTGCGATGCAGCACTTGCTAAAGAATTGATTCTAACAGGCTTTACACCACATCCGCCAAGACTTGAAATTGAAAAGACTGCATTAGGAGCTGTTGAAACTGTTCCCTGGCGGTACTTTAAAAACACTTTTGATGCTATTGAAAAAATAAAATCTGAAGGAAATAATGTGATTGCAATTGAAATAACGGATAATTCACGTAAATACGATGAATTAACCATTAATGATTTTCCAGTCTGTTTAGTTTTGGGGAATGAGTTAACTGGAATAGATAACGAAATACTTGCTTTATGCGATGACGCAATCGAAATTCCGATGTACGGTGTCAAGCATTCTTTAAATGTTAGTGTTGCAACAGGCATTGTTCTTTTCGAAGCTGTCAGATTTTGGAAAACTGTCATTAATAGTAACACATAGTTCATCGCTTTGTTTCCAAATTATTTAATATATTTAACTTAAATCGATATGAAACTAAAATTTGCAATACCGAATAATCCAATTTTTAATGATTTTCATTTTAGAACACATCAAGATGTAGATATTCTTTTACTCGATGAAAAAAAATGCATCGAATTGATTTTATCTAAAAGAGTAGATGCTGCCATTCTATCTCCTTTTGGCTATAGCATGGGAGTAGCAGTTTCCGACTATCGTATTATTCCCGGTCCTGTGATTGCATTAAAAGGTTACACAGGGTTCTCTTCCATCTATTTTCGGAATGATGTGTCTTACATTTCAAATACGTTTGCTGATAATCCTGAAGACTTTATAACATATGCCGCTAGGATCCTCCTTCTCGAAAAATATGATATAAACATCAATCCAAAAACATTCAAAAGTGAAATTGACAAGCAAATTGAAAATTCTGATATTATTATTTCATCAAAAGAAAGCAGAGGAACTGCTCCTGTACTTGATATTAGCGAAGATTGGTATGATGCTTTTGATATTCCGCTTATTCTTGGCTTTTGGGTCATTAATTCCGAATCCGAAGGGGAAGGATTCAGTTCTATTATACGTTCAATAGCAAAACCTGATTTACAGCCTGAAGAAAATATTACCGAAAACACTCTTCCTTCTGAAAAAAGAGAGCCCAGACAAGGATTAATAATCAGACAATGGAATAATGACATTGAGCTTGCCATTGAAGAAACCATTAAGCTGCTATACTATCATCAATATATCAAAGATATAGCTGCTGTAAAAGTTTTTGGAAGAGATTAATTTCGGTTTTATAGATCAAATCCATTTATACTCAAAAAGAAGAGGCTACCCTTTTGTGGGCAGCCTCTTTCGGATTAATTGCTATTTTCGCGACTACTTAACAATTGTAACTGTCTGGATTAATGTCTGTCCACCAGCTGAAACTTTAAGAATATATCTGCCTGATGCTAAATTAGCTGCATTAATATTCACTGTGTGGTAACCAGCAGTTACAAAACCATTAAACAAGTTCTGAACTTCATTGCCAAGGACATCAAATAAACTAATCTGTACATTACCGTTTTCAGGTAAATTATAAGCAATTGTTCCCTTGTCGGCTATTGGATTTGGATATGCCAGAGCAGAGAATCCTTCGCTTGCAACAACAGATCTCAAAACTTTAATAGCGTTAGATCTTTCGTTCTTGATCGAGATGCTGCCATCGGAACCTTCGTAGATAGTACCAAGATATTCATTTGTTGCTGCGTCGTAGAATGTATATCTGGCTGAGGCATTCTCTATTGACAGCGTTAAGGGATATGTAACACCTTGCAATTGAATTATAGACTCATTTTGATTGCTAAGATATTTACCGTCTGAAAATCTCAAATCAAATAGATTTGCTGGTGGAACCGGTGGAAGTTCAAACAGGTTAACATCAATTTCAGAGTTGTTTGCAAAAAAGACCTGACTTTGACTTTGTTCATTGTCTTTTATAACAAGCATATCTGATTTATTTAACACATCTTGTTTTGGATTAACTTCAGCCTCGACATCTAAAGCTCTTGCACCAAGCACTAATCTATAATAACCATTGGCATTGACTTTAATCCAATAACCAAGACCGGGCTTGATTTCAGATGCTTCATAAAATCCTCTGTCAGTTCTATAGCCCCATACTCCAAATGTTCTTGTGTAGTTCACTGTTGGAAGTTCAAGGTTAAAATTTGTAAATGAAATTTCTCGAACATTAACAGCGGCTGATGCTGCACCTATTGTGTTCCATCCAGGATAAACACGAACAGGATCTCTTGGATTTGAAATATCATTGATGAATGTGCCGGCAAATTGCCTATCAACCTGAGCATCATATTTTATGTAATATCCTATTCCAACTTTCAAAATACCTGCATCAGGTTGCTGATACTGATTTTGTGAGAAGAAATATGGAATATTTATTGCATTCGGATAGAAGACATCCCATTTTGAGTTAATAGGTCTAACGGGCAATGAGAGTAGGTTCCAGCCTTTCTTAATAATTGGATTACCATATTCGTCAACGTAGTTAATAACTCTTGGTAATGTGTATTCAATCAAGAATGATTTAACTCTTGGATCCTGAATAGCATAAGCTCTTTTGCTTGTTCCGATAACTGTTGCTTTTCTCATATCAATGCTCGGGAACAAGGCACCATTAAGAGTGTCTCGCAAGAATAATTGAGCTCCTTCTGGAAAATCATTAAGATCCCATTCAATAATAATCGGATAATTTGCAGCTGTATCTTCATTAATTCTTACTTTATAAACCAGAGATGTCAGCGTATCATTTATATCTCTAATATCTCTCGAGTTGGATCGCTTTGGTGAACCATCGTTATCATCATCGTCAGGTGCAAAATCTCCATAACCATTTGAAATTGCGAGTTTTATATCATCGGGTGCTTCATCTGGTGGGAAGAATCTTGCTTCAAATTTACCAGGTGTAAATCCGAATTCATATGCATATTCACCAAATAATGAATCTATTCCGATTGTTGCTCTGTGACCCGTTCCAAAAATTAGGTGTGATGTAAATCCAGACGCGCCTGAAGAATTTCTGACAGTAAGTCTGATACCATTATGATTTCCACTTGTATTATAAAGTTCGGGTTCATAAGGAACTCTGAAATAAATAAATGTTACTCTCAACTTGATTGGTGACACATAAGCTGTATTAGATTTTATTGTTATATAACCGACATATATGCCTGCCATCTCGCCTTCATTCGGTTCAAGCCCTTGTGGATCGCATCGTATTTCAATCCACACATCACCGTCAGGTTTTGTTAATTTACCAGCTATTGGTGTTCCTATCTGGTCATTACCCAAAATACCATTGTCCAACCAATTGATGGTACCTTTGGTGATTGGACCGCCAAAACCACTTGGAACTTTTGATGTCGGACCTAAATTCAAAGCTCTAAATTTCAACCAGGGTTTATCAGATTCTAATGTAACATCCAAAAGTCTTGAGGTTGTTATACCATTTCGTAACTGAAATACTCTTCTTCCATAAATTGGGGTGAATGATCCGGAATCAATTGTAATTGGGTCTGATAAGTTCCAAAGGTCTGCCCCCAATTCAGAAATAGGTGGTTGAGTTCCAATAGCTCTGTCAAGAGTATAAGCAATGACAGGAATCCTATCGCTCAATCTGAGGTAAATTGTACCGGGAAGCATTGGTTCAACAGACCATCTTGCTGTATTTTGAGATGCATCATAAGGATCTCCATTCTTAACTCCAGCTAAACCAGTATAAGGATTGGGATCAGGATAGTCGCTTATTACCCAGGGATAATAAGGTCTTAATTTAGCAAATGGTGCATCTTTGCAAATATTCATATCGTTATATTTTATGGTATCATTTTTTATGTAAATCGGTGTATTTCCCGATGTACCAAATGGCTCACCGTCCTTTGGAATAATCTTGAATCTGATATATAACAATACTTTGTATTCCTCACCATCTAAATTTGTTACGGGTAAAGGTTGAGTGGAAGTTCCAACAATTCTAATTGCACGACCTTTTTTTGAGTCCTGGTCTGGAGTGAATGGATTTAAATATTTCCTATAAGAAAAGTCTTTTACATCCATCCAGGATATATTAAAGGTTTTTGCTAATGGCTCGTAGCCAAGTTGCTCATCGCGAGGACCAAACTTTTGGACGCCAACAACTCTCAGAGCAGATGAGTCATACATAATTGTAAACTGAAAACTCTTAATTGGGTCTGGCTGATAAATATTCGCTGTTTCTTCGTAGATGTGCCATCTATTATCGATAAAGACCGGCATAAGAAATTCTCTTGGCTCATTCAAGGATGCAGGCATCCAGATTCTTCCGTCAGGATACCAGGATTCATCCCAGTTATTATTGGCGCCTGTTAAGGATAATACAGGTATATTTGGGCGGATTTGACTATATATGTTCACATTTGTAAACAAAATAGCCGAAATCACAATTAACAGTCCCAGCAGAATCCTGAAATCCTTGCGTTGTAATAATTTAATTTTCATGAATACCCCCTAATATTTTGGTAAACGATTAATTTAATTTTTTATCAATATTATCTTATATATTTTCATATTTGTTTTAATTATAGCTAAATATAAGCCTTTGTTTAAGTATTTTCCGTCAAACGAGATTTTTTTGCTCCAGTTTAATTTTTGCTCATTTATTAATGAACCGCAGACGTCATATATTTTTATTACTCCGTCAATATAATCGCTAATGTTCAATATGAATGATTCGCTATTGTAATCATAATAACTTGTCATTGACTCTGTTTCTAACTTACTTTCGCAAACCACTGTTGATGTGTCAATTTTTTCTTTGCTTTTAATTAATATTGTGTCACCATAAAATCTTTTAACACATGAACAGTAATTTGTGTAAACAGGATTTATTATTATTCGGGCGCTGTCTGTTTTGTTTTGTTTAACCCTTATTTTTAAATTGGCATATTGACCGTTGATATCATTAAGCTTTAATTTGAACCTCAATTGGGTACTATCAGAATTCGTTTTTGAGATTAATTCCAAATTATTACTTAAATTTAAATCCACAAGCGAAAGCATATCTTTATTATCTGTAAATATTTCAAATTCAGCCGTGTCAACTCTTACTTGCGTTCCGATACCCAGATTTATTCTCATTTCAATGACTGTATCTTTAATTAAATCAGTTATTGTATTTAATTCAAAGTCAGTCTTTAGAAATCTGTTCGGCTTGTCAGCTTCGACAGCCTGAATCATAGCGGGCTTGTAGTCCCTGATTACTTTTTTAAATTCATCGGTAAATTCTATATATTTCAGACTTATTTCCGACGAATCAGGGCAATTATCAATATAGTCGCCATATATGCCAATCAATGGTCTGTTGCCGGATATTTGACTGCCCAAAAGTCCTACTGAAGCATAACCTCTAACTAAACCTTTTTTTCCAAAGTTTACATCTTTAATGTCAAAGAACTCAGCTAAAGTGTTAAGATAAACCGGTGAATGAAACTTGAACTTCACCGAATCATATTTTATTTCAAAATTAAAACCAAATAACGAATCTGATTGTAAAACTCTCCCGACAGATAATAAAATTATTATATCCTTATCAGATTTTTCTCCGCAAACATCTATCGAACCTACTTGAGAAAGAACAACGTCAACCGTATCAGCTGCTTTTACTGTCTGGCTGCCAATAGAAAGCAACCAGACAGAAAGCAGTATTAATATTTTACCTTGTAATGACCAATTTGCCAGAAACCGTAACATTATCGCCGGTTAATTTGAATAAATACATTCCAGATTCAACCTTATTTCCAAATTGATTAGTTCCATCCCAATCAACTACGGAATTTCCTGAATCAGCATAACCGTCAAGCAATGTTTTCACTGTGTTTCCCAAAGCGTCAACAACTACTAATTTGTAATTACCTGATTTTGGTAAATTAAGATTAAATGATGTTTTAAGGCTGAACGGATTAGGATAATTGTTTACAATAACGGCGTTGTTTGTTTCTTCAACTGTTAGTAATGTAGCTTTATAATCGTCAACCTTGATATCATTAAATCTTATTTCAGATATTGACATTTCTGGTTTGTCTGATCTAACTGTCAAATAGCAAACTGGTGTTTGAGCATCAAATTCGTCAGAGCCAGCAATAACAACATTGTTTCCAAAATACTCTACTAAAAGGTTACCCGAGCTTGCAGCATCAATCAATTCACCATTTACTTTAAATTTACCGCCGATGGCACCCTTCATATAACCGTTTAAATAAACAGGAATTCTGTATGTTTTTTCTGATATAAGATTAGCATTTCCAAACTTAAAGCCGTTGGCAATTTCCTCTGCTCCAATTTTACCATATTGTGGAACTGTATCAAGCAGCCAGGGAAGTTCGGGTAATCTGGCGCTAATATAGTGCAATATCAGAGCGGCGTCATATTCGTTGCATTGGAAGAATATTCTCTTAATAGAGCTAACTTCAGCGGGGAGATTATCGCCATAATATTTATCTCGCCACGGGATATCAGTTCTCACATTGTTATTGTCATAGTAATATCGTCCATTATGGTTTACGTCTCCGTGATATGCCTGTCTTCTTCTTACGCTATCGAGTGGAGTATATGTTGCAATAGATCTCATAATAATTCTTGCGTCATTAACAGTAACCCATCTGCTTTGATCCATTCCTAAATGTCGGTTTGGGTTAGCTTTTGAAAAGTCAACATCACCATCACCCCACCATTCATCTACATTGAATCTTGATAATGCTTTGAACCAAATTCTGTTGTCAGTGGCACCTTTTGAGGGTGGCCAGAGATTTGTAAGGTCAGTCTTTGTTCTTGCTTCAAGTGGTGGTTTTTCATAATATAACCCGTTAAGGAAGTCACTGTATCCTCCTTGAACATTGAATTCACCTTTCAAACCAACAGAGGCACCTTTTGTAACAACAATTGTTCCAGGATCATAAATGTTTCCGGCAACCGGACCATAGCAGAACTCGATATCACCTTGGAAAGAGAGAGGATCTTTTGATCGGTAAAGTCTGACCTGAAAGTTACCGACGCTTGATTTGACAGATCCATCCATTATATTTAGGTTTTTCCATTGAACTACAAAAACGGAATCGGTTCTTAACACTGAAATTTCTGAAGGCATATAGCCGTTGAATCTCTCGCTTAGCTGTCTGAAAACGTGATCACCCCAGAATGGAGCAATAACATTTTTTGGATAAGAAACAGCATCAATGAATAAGCCATTTGGTTGTTTTGAAGGAACGAATGGCGGAGGTGTAAAGGTCACGAAGCCATTAATACATATCCACAATCTGTCATATACCTCTCCGTTAAACTCAAATGGGAAGCCAATCGGAATTCCATTGGGTGAGGAATAGCCATCGTCTAAATCGGTGTTCCACATTGGTGGTAAGCCAAATGTAGCAGGACCAATAACGACTTTGTCGTCACCAAGTTCCTGATAAGAGATACCAGTTTTTATTCTTATGGTATCGAACTCACCATAAACCTGAGCTTTCAATGGCTGCAAGCTTAAAGTTATACCCAGCATAACCATCAAACCCACAGCAATTCTTAGAAATTTTTTCATTGTTATCTCCATATTTATTATTGAATTTATTTTCATACCTATTATAATCCTGTTCACACCCGTAGGTGTGAACAGGTTTTTATTAGTTTATTTTACAATTACCATTTTGTAAATTGAAGTTGTGGTTCCAATAGTCATTCTGCAAGTATAAGCACCGTTTGGAAGGTCATTGCCAGCTCTATCGACAGCATTCCAATTAACTGTGTATTGACCAGCTTCATAGTCAGCGTCAGCTATCACTGCAACAACGTTACCAAGAGCGTCAATTACATCAAGCTTTACTCTTCCATTGTTGATTAAACCAAACTGAACCTGTGTATATTTCGAGAACGGATTTGGACTTACTGAAATAATTCCAGTTTCGTTTGGTAATCCACTAATTGGTGCATCGCTTGCCCAGTCGTGCAATATGATGAAAGCATCTATTACATCACGATTAATTTGAATTCTGAACCTATCACCTTCTGTCTTTATGGAGATTTCACCAGTAAGAGGAGCACCCTCGCCTGTTCTCATGTTATAGTTAAATACTGTTCCATTTGAATAAGCATCTCTGATAAACCATTGAGAACCTCTTGGGTTTCTGACTGCGTCATTTTTTGCGGGAACATCATTTCTATTCCAACTGATTGATACTGGATAGTAGATTGATGTATTACCTGCTTCAGCTCCTGCCTGGAATATACCTTTATATATTCTAACATCTTCAACAGTTACACCTGCATTTACTCTTGCTCTTGGGAAAATATTCCTGTGAGTACCGTTGGATTGTGGTATAGTCCATCTTGCATCAAAGATATCATTTGTGGGTCGTGGTGGAATTTCCCATTCGCAGAACTGATTATCAAGCTTACCGACAACCTCGCCGTCCAATCCGTCACCTGTTGTTGCTCCTTCTGCTGTTCCAAATTCAAGGATTTGATAAGCACTCTTCATATCACCTGGAACATTTCCTGCTATCGGATATGTATTCTCGATAACTATCGGGCAGATAAAGTCAACAGGATCAGATACTTTCAATCTGTAGATTAATCTGTATGATGCCCCAGCTGCATCTGTAACTTCGACTTCAATTGTAACCTTACCATCCGGATCAACTGGTGCATCAAAACTATTAGTCTTGATAACAATCTTGATTGAATCAGGATCATTCTTTCCGCCACCTTTTCCAGTTATAGTTGATGGTTCAATGGTAAATCCACTTGCAGGTCTGATAACTCTGAGTGTTAAGGTCTCGATTATATCGCCGGGATTCTTAACTAATCTCTTAAGGTCATAATCTGATACTATTAATGTGTCTGAGTATGGTCTTCCTTTATCAACGCATTTTACCAATGGAGCTGCAAGTAATTTTGGTCTGTGATTTGTGCTGTCAACGAACAAACTCAATGTTTTAACATCTGAAAGCTGGATTTCACCATCTACCAAATCCCATACCGCAACTGTTACTTGTTCATTTCTCAAGGCATCTTCAATGCCAGGTGTTCCATAAAGCAAACCGCTTACTGGATTAATCTTGAGCCATCTTGGTGTTGTCTTCAGATTTCTGATATCCCATTGACCGGCTTCGGGGAAGCATGGATCTTTGTCAATGAAATCTCTTGGATCATCTTCATAGATTAACTCAAATCTATGGTTCTGATGGAAATTAGGATCATATATTTTAATCATCTTTGCTGAATCAAGTAACTGTGGATTGTAATCAATGTCTTCTTTAGCATTAGGCAATGCATCTGTAATGATTGTAGGCTTAATGTTTACAAAGACCTTCATTGGCATAAAGTTCAATCCACCGTGTCCGTCATTTACAACTATTGTAAATACTGTATCAGTATTATAAGCGCCGTTATATTGATTTCTTGGCTTTAATAACTGATAAGCTTCAGCGGCATCAATTCTTACATTAATCTGACCAAAGCTTGTCAAATGAATTCCGTAAGGATCCTTCTTAGATGTGTCCTCTTCATCGTATTCATAAAGATAATTGTTGGACATCCATGATGGTCTGGATTGAGTAATAACCATATCATTGTTTCGCCCATCCATGTCAGCATCATAGGTTGTTGTATCTATTACTACTGTGTCGGTACCTCTACCTGTCCATCCATCATTATTTCTAATGGCAATGTTCATAAATCCATAAGCTGTCTTTCCATATCTGAAGTCCCAATTTTTCGCCCACTCGTCTTCCATCTCATCATCTGTATTGAAGTCCAGTTGCATTCTTAACTTGTCGGTCAGATTTGCTTTTACTTCGTTATCCTGAGTCATTCCGCAAGTATAAACTGATGGTTTATAAACAACATAGACCTCTTCGTCACCATTGCGATTAATTCTTCTTCTTAAAGTATCTGCCTGTTCATCAGACTCTTGACGAGTAGCTACCCAGTTCAAAAATCTAGGCTGTGAGTCCACAACAAATATCTTGAACAGATAATTAATCTTGTAATTTGGTCCGTAGTTAATTGTGTCCTGCTGCAAATATCTTGCTCTTGTTGTATTTTCAAGTATGTCATATTTAGCATTTGACATGTAAGGTCTGAACAATCCGATATAATTTGCTATAACATCTGCAGGCAATTGCTTGCTGATAGGTAATGCTTTCAAAGAATCGATTGTTCTCATATGTGGTGGGTAGTTTGCTGCTGAAACTTCAACAAATTCACCACCTGGAACAACGTATGGATTAATCGGACGACCTCTGAACATGATGTAACCCAATGCTCCATCTCTCGGATTTTGAACTGAGTTATCGCCTGCAGGAATTGTATCAACCATTAACCATCTTGCAAGGCCGGATTCTGAGTAAACATACCATGTATATGTTAATCTTGCATAATCATCGGGATAGTATAATGATCTCGGATCAAAAAACTTATTTGTATCAATTGCAGTAACTGTGAGGATAGAGTCTCTTCCTTGTCCTTCGTCAACAGTCAAATCGCTATATGTTCCCGCCCTTACTGGATATTCTCTATCTTCGGTCACAAATATCCTATGGAGAAATTCTGTTATCTTGAGTGTATCCATGATACCTGCTGATCTCTTCCAGGGATATTCTGACGGTTGAATTTTTACTATTGTGTCAGTTTGTAACTTAACAACGTTTCCAGTGAATACCGGTGGCATTGTTGAAGCAACAATCTTGAATGAAAATCCATCGTCGAATGCAGGAATAACGCCTTCTTTCCATAGTACTGTTCGCGAAACGATTCTAACAACATCGCCAGTGTCAACTGGTAATGCTGAATATCTTTCTCCTGCAAAGAATGTGGCTGTACCATTATTAGATGGTGCCATATAGGGAACAGGATTATTCAAGTGACGGTTCGAGAACAGATTTGGAACTCTGCCGAAAGAAGCTGTCGAGGCATGGTATTTTCTTCCTGGGAGGGCTGCCCTGTCCTCGTTATATGGTTGATGTATTAAGTTCCTGAGAAGATAATCACCAGTACCAAGATTATACAATCCTTCGATTGTTCTTCTGATTGTTGTATTTGGATTTCTGTTGGATGAATCAGGTACTAGCTCAACTCTTGCTCTGAAAATTTCTCTGAACGGAGCATTCTCAGAAACCTGTCTCATATTTACTCTGATGAAGTCCCCAGTGTTTTCGTTGATAACAAAGAAGACACTTTCGTTCAATAATCTTGTATCGTGATTGCTTCTTTCTGCCAATCCATCGTAGTTTACTCTTGCTTCAAGGAATAGTGGATAACCGATTGGATGATAATAGTTACCATATTTGTCGGGTCTGAATTCATCTTGCAATTGTGCAAATTCCGGATAAACTAAATCACCATTATTATCTCTAAGTTCTGCAATAAATGGATCTCTTAGCCAGCGTCTGACATATTTGCCAAATGAAGGTTTATCCTGATATTCTTGCTCTGTGTATCTTCTGATTACTGGAGGAATACCAACTGCAAAATCTTCAATTGGGCTCATTCTCCTGTTTGAGTAATCTGCTGCTTTTATATCTGTACCTTTATCATAAAGGTCATATACTAAACCAGACATCAACATGACTTCGGGAATTGATTCTGTGCCGACTGTATTTTCATTAGCACCATTCTTTAATGGTATTGGTCTATAGTTAAATCTGTAGGTTGATTCGAATGGTCCCTGGAATGTTGCATCTGACAATGATGCAGGGTTTGTTGAAAATACAAATGGAATATATGTTTCATTCATCGGGTTAAAGTGAGATTCAACGAAGAATGTTTCAGTATTTGCGTTTGAGTTCCATTTGTTTATTTGAACCTGCATTGTAACGTTTGCCTCGGTTTTGCCCCAGTAGTTACCTCTTAATGTATCGGTCCCACCAAGACCAACGCCTTTTCCTGCAAGAACACCTTTGGTATTCGGACCATCAGGGAGTCTGATTAGGAATCTTGCTTTATTATTATATATTGAGTTTGCAGCCCATGAGTAATTTGTAGATGGCAACGGACCAACAATTTCGCCATAAAGTGTTGCACCTGCCAAATCACTTGATGCTTTGTTCTCAATGATCTGCTGATTTTGGCTCTTAGCTGGACCAGTAATAGCATTTTGGTTATAACCAATGTCACTATATGCTTCATTACCTGTAATCAAAGACCTTGAGAATATTAATTTCAAATCATAATTATCTGAATAAATTGCTGAACCGGTGTAGGCTTTATTGTTTTGAATTCTTACTCTGTTGAAAGAGATAGAATCTTGTCTTCCGGGGTTAACATAATTTGCACTGTCAAGTATATAAATAGCACCCCCTAAACCAACGCCATTTTCGGGTAACATTGCGTCAGGGTGATATCTTTTGACATCAACAATGCTAATATCAGCAGGAATAATATCTTTCCAAGTTGCACCTGCGTCTCGTGTTCCGATCATTAACCCATAATCACCTACTGCATAACCTACTGCACTTGAAGCAAAGAAAATATCACTCAAGCTGAATGAGGTATTTGGTGTTAATGCTGTCCAGTTTGCTCCACCATTGGTTGTTTTGAGAAGAACGCCATAATCACCAGTTGCATAGCCAGTTGTTTGGGTTGTGAAAACTACTGAGTTAAAGTTTACTGCAGGGTCATCATAAATTCTTGACCAATTGCTTCCTGCGTTTGTTGTTTTGAATATTACGCCATAATTACCAACTATGTAACCTGTGCTGGCATCTGAGAAGTAAACACTCTTCAGATCGCTGATTGTATTTGCATTTTGTATATTCCAGTTTGCTCCACCGTTTGTTGTAACAAGGATTGCTCCTCTGTCGCCAACTGCATAACCAGTGTTAACTCCGGTAAAGAAAACTTCATTTAAGTTATTCAATGATTGAGTTGAGATTACTGGATCGAACCAGGTTTCTCCGCCGTCGGTTGTTTTGAATATTTTGCCACGTCCACCGACCGCATAGCCAATGTCGGTTCCAACAAAGAATATTGAATTTAATGAAAAGTTGTCTAATGGATCTCTAACAACTCTCCAATCTCCACCATTGTTGACTGTCTTGAGAATTATACCTCTATCACCGGCAATGAACCCAACGCCACCGCCTATGAACGTAACATCATTAAATCTGTATGGAATATTATAATTCTTATATTCCCATTTAGAACCGCCAAGTGTTATTTTCACTATCGTTCCATTCATACCAACAGCAAAACCAGTATTTTGATCAATGAATGATGTAGCGATTAGTTTTGCTGATGTTCCCTGCAATCCATGTCCAATCTGTGTTGTTCCTGTGCCACTTTGTGAGGTCAGAATATCCTCATCTACTATGATCTCATTATCAAGGAATCTTGTCAACATTCTTGCATCAGGGGGATAAGCATCAGATTGATATGTCATAACTTCATCAACCGATGTAAATCCTGTTGCTAACATGTTTGGTTCGACATCTACTTTGTCGAGATCAGAAACGTAGTATCGTTTTGTTGCTGTCCATGGATTGATAATGGCTAAAGCACCACCATTACCATTATAAACTTTATTTCCAGCAAACTCAACACCTTTAACAACGTTAAGGTCTGCATTTAAAGAATAAATAGCACCACCACCTCTGATATGAATTTTATTCATTTCTGCAATACCTTGTCCAACTGTATTCTTTCTGAATTCAGCTCGAACAATCTGAACTGCTCTTTGGTTAATTGGTGGCATTGTTGAGCTGCTCGGAATTCTTATATCAATAGCTCCTCCGGCATAACCGGCAGTATTGTTTTCGAATATAACCGGATATTTACCGCCATAACCTATAATAGAATTTGCTTCGACACCACCGGATCCATTAATTGTGAAGTTTCTAAGCGAATAGATAGCACCACCATAGGTCAATGCTTGGTTGTCAGCAAATTTAATGTTATAACCATAATCCCTTGTTCTAACGACGGCATCGGAACCACCAATGATTGGAGACATTTGTGGGTCGGTATTCCCATCATTAAATATAGCACCACCGGCACCCGATTTATTTCTTGTAAATTCGGTTGGGTTGTTAATAGCATCTCTTCTTGGACCGCCACGCACCTGAAGTCTTCCGAAGGTGTTTTCTGTATAGATAGCGCCGCCACGTGAATACCAGCCAATATTTGTTCCGGTTAGTGAATCCTGCAAATATTTGGTATATGTTTCATTAGCATTGAATTTACCAGCGACTATTAACGAAGTATATCTTCCAAGATAAATTGCGCCACCTCTTGAGCCAAGAGTGTTTCCTGAATTTTGGTAATTATTTGCACTATTTCCAACAGCTTCAAAAGTATCCTCATTTGGAAATACTATTTCAGTTCCACCAGCTAGTCTAATTGAATTATTAACACCTAGACCAATTTCAATCTGTGAATCCATTCCGGGTTGTCCATCCTTACCAGCTATATAGATAGCACCACCATAAGCAAAATTACCTGTTACCTGCGGGAAATTAGCAGGCTCATCTGTAAGGTCCATAACAACTCGAACTGGTGGATTACCAATAAATCTTTCACCAAAATTAGTTAAAAGAACTTTATTACCACTGAACTTAAGGTTTCTAACTCTGCCAAGATAAACGGCAAGACGTCCGTCATCATAAGCCTGTCTGTCGAAATCACCTACTGGCTCGAATGTTCCGGGTTCATCTATCCTATCAATGACAGGAATTGGATGATTTTGAATTATTTTGGATATCGAACCGTCTCGTTCTGTTAGATTCGGATTTTTATCAACAGGATAAAATTGAGTAATATTTACATTTTTGGGGAAACCCTCGGGGGATTGCAAAAACTGCAATGCACCACCACGGTTTCTTGCCATGTTATTATTGAATTCACAATTAATCAACCAGGTTCTGATTGAGAAGGTTGTTAAAGCTCCGCCGCTTCCATTGGTTAATTTTTTCATTGTCGCATTAATTTCAGCCCAGTCTGCTCCAGGTTGACTTTCTGAATAATAAGGATATCTATCAATTGTTGTATCTTTTCTGAATCCTTCGAAAGTAACATTTCTAAAAAATGCTGCTCTAGCACCAGGAAGAACAACAATATGTCCCCATTCTCTCGAAAAGTTATTATCGGGTTGTCCAATGAATTTAATTCTGCCAGATGTTATATCAACTGGTTTATCTCCAACTCTTCTCCATGATCTGATATTCAAATTAATATCATTCATCGGATCGATTTCTAATCTTGCGGCTATGAACATCATAGCTTGCTCTGCAGTAACTTTGATGCGGCCAGAACCTAAAGGAAGTCCAATATCCTCGGTACGAAGATTTTCTAATCTTCTGGTTGATGTGTTCAAAATTACATTATAAACATAATCACGTTTGCTTGTATTAACAGTTGGTTCATTTGTAGTAGTCCTGTTAATTACACCGGCATGGAAAAAATAGTTTAGGTCTGCATAACCTGAGTAACCCGTTGGATTCTGTGGTGAACCGGGGGTTGCTATTGGATCTAATCCTCCAGGATTTGCGGAATAAGTAGCTGATGCTAAACCATCGGCTATAATTCTGCCTCCAACCGAGTCTATAATTCGACCCTGTGGATAGAAAAGAACAGTTGTTCCGGGCTCAATTATCAGGGTTCCGCCTATTACGAGGTCCCTATTAATAATATAGGTTGAGTCCTTCAAAAAGACTCGAACCTGACCTGGAGCAATTCGTCCTGATACGTAAACCTGGTTCTGTGCAAAGCTCTCTGCAAAAGACAGCAAGCACAATATCACCATCAGTAAACTTAAACGAAACAATCGACGCATATTACCTCCAAAAAAATTGCTATTATAAACAACAAATTAAATTAATTTCTAATTATTTAATTAATTACACACTATTTTGATATTTTATATCAAATTATTTACTTACTCAATTATCGTGCCAAGACGAATCAATCCCGCTTTTGCCGAATTGACATAATCCGACCTGTTATCTCCTATAACTTCTCTATAAAGTTTCTCGGCTTTTTCTTTATCGCCGGCTTTTTCCAGGCATAAAGCCTGAAAAAACATGTATCTATTTTTCAAGCCTAATTCAACAGCGATAAGGGCTGCTTGTTCATAATAATCAGCTGCTTCTTTATATTTCCCTTCCATTTCGTAAACTGTTGCCAAACCTACATTTGCACCTTCCTGAACTATTTTGGCAGGTGATTTCATTGCAATCTCAAAATATTTTTTAGCTTCCTGATACCTGTTTAAATTTAATAAAGCGCTTGCGGCATAAAGAGCTGCATATTTTCCCTGATCGGTTCCTTGATATTTATTTACAATTTCAATTAAGCCGATAACCTTTTCGCCTTGAATCTTTTTAAGGCTGTCTCCATTGAGTGCGGTTTGATAATTCCCATCCTGATAATATTGCATAATTCTTGATATTGCAGCTGAAGCGTTTATAGAGTCTTCACGGTTGCTTTCGTCTATTCTGTTTTTGATAAAGAAAAACAATACAGCTATTGCAAGGACTCCTAATGATATCCCAATTACTAATTTTCTATTTTGTTCAACAAAATTTTGAACTTTTATTACAATATTACCATTGTCTTCAGGCGAGATTTCCGGATGTTTTACTATATCTTCTTGACCTTTTTCTTCTTTTTGTTTCATTTGTTCCTTTGAATTCCATTTTTTCTAAAATACCACAAAATTGACCTTTAAACCTATTTACCATCTGGTAAATATTTTTTGCTCAAGGTCAATCAACTTCACATTTATTCAGGTTACAAATATAAAAGAGTATTAAAGAAATTCCAATATTAATAATCAACTTTTTACCTCTGCTTACTTTTCATTCTTTAATTTTGTCAACAACTTGTGTTCGTTTTCTTACACTGTTTAAATTATTTCACACAAACTCTTTTTATATATTTTAATAAACAATTTTTATAATGTATTATAACAAACTATAAAATTAATAAAAAAAAATTTAAAAATCTTTATTATTTTCAGAATTTATTTTCTTGAACAATCCTCATGATTATTTTTCTGACACAATTGTAAATTATTTTCACACAATAAAAAAATAACAAAAGTCAAATAAAAAGGTTAAGCTTTCAAATA
>CALHRB010000258.1 GCA_938038165.1 Candidatus Kapaibacterium sp.
TTGATTATCTTTTAGAAATAAGTAGGAAAATTTTCCCGTTCTATAGGAAATAGAATTAACCACTACTGATAATAATGATTTTAATTCCCAATTAATCCCCCCATTGTATGACATATAAATTAATTTGCCACTGCCTACGGCTATCACTGTATCTTTTGATATAAATTTTAAATTTTTAATTAACAGATTATCAATATACCTGTCGTTACCCGGCAACTTGATATCTTTAAATTCATTCGTAGCTTTATCTGCTTTACCAAAAAATAAGCTGTCAATTTTAAATACTGAATCTGTTTTTTTATAAATTTGGAATATATCACTGCCATCGGTTGCGAAAGGAGCATCCCTTAATTTTGGTGGTTGGCATAGGTATTGAATTTTATTTATTGTTAAATCAAACCGGAATAACTCATATCCCACTGTAAAAAATAATAAATCTTGCTGATTTGAGGTTAAGTTATAAGGGATAGGGCACTTGCTGCATAGATCATATTGCGTTAAATCAATAACACCCTCTTGCTCGTTATCAAGGTTTAGAAAACCGAGTTTCCCATAACCTGAAACATATATGATTTTACTGCCTGCTAATTCAGCATCGTAATAATTTACATCTATTGAATAATTATACTCTTTTATTTTTGTTAAATTTCTGCTATACGATAAAATTTTCTCGTTTGATATTATATATAATTTATCATTATAATAAAAAATTTTGTGGAACTTTAGCTCCATTCCTAAATCAATCAATGACCAATTTTTACCAATATCCTTTGACCAGATGAGGTATCTGCTATCAGAAATCCCATAGAAATCATCATCAATATTTGTCATATCAACGATATTCAAGGAATCATTGAGATTTATCTGCTCCCAGTTATTACCCCTATCGGTTGATAACAGCACAACACCGGCATCTCCATAAACAACTAGAACCTTATAATTATAGTCTACTCCGTTGAAATTTGATGATGCCCGGGTTAATACATAATCAGAATAAACGCCTGATTGAGAGTAAAGAGAAAAAGTTAGCAAAATAATTGATAATGTTATTATTATACTTTTATTCATAAGATACCTCATTATTTAAAGAAAAAAAAGGGTAGAGAGGGACTTCCTCTCTATCAAAATCAATTATGGTCAACAAGGTCTTGCAAAACAATCTGTGAACCAGGCTTCTTCCAATGATTTCCCCGAAGGTGGTAATTCAGGCACATTAAGTCCACAAAATGGAGGTTCAACTACTTCACATTCATCAAGTAAAGTTTCCACTTCTGCTGGATTTATTGAGTAATTAATACATACATTACGCCTCGTCTCACATTTACCTGATAAACCACAGCTTATTTTTTTCAGAGTCCAAACAGGATCCTCACCAGGGTATTTAACAATCAATACGTTTTCATAATACCATCAGGAAGGTATTGTTACTTTAACCGTTGGCGGCGGCAATGGATCACATAGTGGTAATGGCGGGGCACACCTATTGATAGCATCAGATACTATTTGTCCTTTCGCCCACTCCATGAATGCAGTCTAATCATAACTTGCAACCAGGCAGTGATTTGTCCCACTTGGTTGATAAACTTCTTTGACAATAATTCTTAGAACATTATTATTCGAATCCCACCAACAACAATACAAAAAGCCGTATTGTAAAGGACATCCATTTGTTGGATGGTATCTATAAATCAAATGTTCTGTATATGGGGAAGGGCATGACTTTAATTCAGCATTATTATAAAAATATACTGATAAAAGAAATAATATGAAAAAAATGCACTTAACAGATTGATTTGTTATAATCATTCTCATTGATTTTACTTTCATAATAATAAAAATAAACTAATTAAAATATTATTAATATCCAAATTAATTTATATTTCCTTGTCTTTGCTTGTAGCAATAAAAAAGTTTAAATAAAATATTTTTTTTTCTTGCATTGATTATGAATTATTATTATATTTGCCACTGGTTGAATTATATAAGGATGAAAATAGGTATAAATTTACCTTTGTCAATAATCAACAGTTAAGTATATAAGAATATTCGATACCGATTAATTTTGATTTGATATCTTTTATCTGTCAGATTAAATTAATCGGTATATTTTTTGTATTGAATTAATACATGTTTTTTTAAAAGTAAGTAAATGTTATTTTTGCAACTACTTTTTTAAAAAAAAAGAGAAAAGGATAGAATAAGGGAATTTATACCAAGGTTAGTTTGTTGGATAAAGTGTAAGATCAAATGTATAATCCATCTCTAAAGAGCCTCTCTGACATACTGGTGAATCCAGCAGAGGCAATCAAGCCACAGGAAAATGTATTCCTGAGAAAATTAGCAGCAGGAAGTATTCTCTTCTTAGCAGATATAATCATTTTAAGTGCAACTATATTAGTAACTTTAATCGCACGGGACAACTTTCTCCCCGGAGATGTTGATTTGAACAAGTATCTTGACATTTTCCCATTTATTCTTTTGTTATTTCCGGCAATATTTTTTCTAAAGGGTTTATATCCCGGTTTTGGAATTGATGTTATTGAAGAACTGAGGATATTGACATATAGTATAACCTTTGTTTATGCCATACTCGCCACTCTCTCTTTTTTGGTCAAAGATGCTTGGGATTATTCAAGGATAGCTTTTATTTTGTCCTGGGCAATTGCAGTGCTTACTGTTCCAATGGGCAGGGCATTAGTCAGAAAATTATTTTCGCATCAGAATTGGTGGGGAGTGCCTGTTATAATTATTGGGGCTGGAAATTCGGGCGAGCAGGTCATAAAATCTCTAAAAAAACATCCACAAATTGGGTTAAGACCTATCGTAGCAATTGATGATAACAGCGATAAATGGGGTTATATCGAAAATGTTCCGGTTGTTGGTGGGATGGAAGTTATTCCACAGTTAGTAAAAAAACTTGATATTGAACAAGCCATCATCGCTATGCCTAATGCATCGAGAAGCAAAAAGCAGGAAATAATA
>CALHRB010000259.1 GCA_938038165.1 Candidatus Kapaibacterium sp.
ACGAATAAGAAAATCTTTAGCATCTGAACTGCTAAACAAAGTTGTTGACCTCTCTCCTGCTTTTTTCGAACGACTTGTAGTTGAACTTTTAGTTAAAATGGGTTACGGTGGTTCAATCAAAGATGCAGGAAAAGCAATGGGTAAAAGCGGTGACGAAGGAATAGACGGAACAATTAAAGAAGATAAACTTGGACTTGACATCATTTACATCCAAGCCAAGCGTTGGAGACCAGGAAATGTTGTTGGACGACCTGAACTTCAAAGATTCATTGGTGCACTTGCCGGACAAGGAGCCAAAAAAGGAATTTTTATAACGACATCAAATTTCACTAAGGATGCATTGGAATACACACCGAGAAATGAAACAAAAATTGTGCTCATAGACGGTGAACAGTTGGCTCAACTAATGATTGACTATAATCTTGGTTGCACAACACAGCAGACTTATGAACTTAAAAAAATTGACAACGACTATTTTGGAGAAGAATAAAACATACGGACAGACAGAAGGCTAGCACCCAACAGCGGTTCGTATGACAGTTTTGTGGTAGGTTCAAGTTCAGTTTTTCGATTGAACATTTGTGCTAAAAGTCCGCCACTACCCCAAGCCGCGGTACCTTTATCAAAATTTTAAAACAAATAATAATCGTTATAACAAAAACAACACTAATTTTTATTCTGATTTCATATTTAGCTTTTAACTTGTTTGAAAAACAATGAGATTCTTGTAAAAAGGAATTAGATAGCCTAATTATAGTCTTCATCATCTTTTTTTACCTTGAACACAAAAAAAGAGGCTGCCTTTGTGAGACAGCCCCTTTTGTTTTTAGCACTAATCTAAATCTTACTTGACAATCTGGATTTGATTGCTGTAAGTTTGATTACCAATCTTCAAGACATAATTGTAAGCACCGTTTGCAAGTGATGCAGTGTTGAACTTCACTTCGTGAGTTCCTGCGTTTGCATAACCATTATAGAGGTTCATAACGGCTTTACCATTAATGTCATAGAGAGTAATGTCAATATTGGCACCTTCAGCCAAAGTGTAGAAGAATTTAGCTTCGAAGTTTGATGGATTTGGAGAAGCACTGCTTAGCCAGTTTGCTCCTGCGTCGTCCATTCTAACTTCAACTTCATTGCTGTAAGAATATTTGCCATCAACATCAAGCATCTTCAGTCTGTAGATATAGGTATTACCTAACTGAACATCTCTGTCAACGACTGGACCATAGTTTCTTACAACATTACTTGTACCAGCAGCTTTTTCTTCTGCAATTTTTCTGAACTGAGATTTTCCAGCTTCATTTGCTGTAGCTTTTTCGATTTCGAATCTGTCAGTATTAAATTCACTGGCGGTTGTCCAGTTAATATTAACTCTGTTACCGGCAGGTTGAGCATCAAAGCTTAGCAATTCAACTGGGATAATGGTTCCGCCATTCTTTTCTACGAAGTCAATCAAACCTCTGAAGAGAAGTGTAGCATTGCCCCAATGTCTCCAATCAGAACCAACTAGAACAACGTTCTTTGTCAATGTTGTTGTAGCAACACCGGCAACACTGTCTTTTGGTGCTGCTGTGTGATTAATATAATAACCAGCTGCCAACGGGAGACCTTCGCCTTCGCTGTAAACTGCCATTAAACCTGAATAAGGTGGAGCATCGCCGGTAAAGCCAGTTGACTTGATTGGAATAACCAGATCTCTGGCAATAGCCCAGCCACTTATAGCATTGTTATTGTTATTACCATTAACTCCTAATGGATTTTCTGGTGCAACATTGCTTGCTCTGAGGATGTTATTGACAAAGTCTAAGTCTTTGTTTGCATTGTTTTGGCTGTGTTGTCTGACCATTTCTTGGCTGGCAATCAATAGATTCTTCTTTTCGATCTGATTGCCTTCGTCAAGGAACCTTCTGATATCAATTCTCTCGTATCTTGTCATTGGTTTATCATTTCCATCAGACCATACCATTGTGCGGTAAATCGGATAATTGACGGCTTTTGGTTCCCAACCCTTACGATCGAATACGTCATAGTCGTATTTACCGTCAACGGGATTGATAAACCATCCAAGATTATTGAATATTCTGATAACGGTGTCAGCATTCAATCTACCGGCTTTAACGTCCTGAGTTGAATTTTCATCAATGTTAATCATACTATTTTCAGCAGAGAGAATTAATCTCATTGTTGATTTTTGTATGTAGAACCTTACAACTTTTGTTACAATGTTATTTGCATTGTATTCATCAGATTGTAATGAAACTTCGAGTTTGTATTTAGGTGTAACATTGGCTGTCATTGACCTGAATTGAGCAGGCACAACATATGGCGGTGTTGTCCCGACTAAGTCAGCATAGGTTTTCGGAATAAAGTCAATTCCAATGCCATCAGCCAAACCGAAAGCAACCTCGATTGATTCCATTGATGGAATTTCAGTTTCGACTTCAACTGGAAGGAATTCTGATGTAGTTGAATAACCACCCATTGGTAATTCTCTATATGCTCTAACAGTAACTTTAACACCTGATTGGAGCAAGTTACCATTGTTTCTGATTTGTGCTTTAACTTCAATTGGAGCTGGTGCCATAATATACTCAGCATCCGAGAAGATACCGGTATTGGCTTTATAAGCAGATGGCTCGGTTATACCAAGCAATTCAACATCAAGAATATACATTCTTCCATCAAATTCGCTTGCACCGACATCATATCTTTGACCTGCACCACCACGAACATTACCGTCAATATCGTGAGTAACCAGTGAAATTCTGTTTCCACGATTATTAAGCAATGAACCGAGAGGAGCTTGAGGAGTCATATTGATTCTTAGTTTTTGGTTTGGCTCTGTACCAATATAGGTAAGATCCTGAGTAAAATTACCAAAAACTGAATTAATGTCTTGTTTTGTCCAATTTCTCCATTGAGCTAATGTGAGTAAGTCGTCTTTTGCACCTAAGTCAACGATAGAACCATTTTTATCGAGTTCTATAAATCTTGCAACGCCACCGCCTGAGTTTTGTGTTGCCCAGAATACGTTTCTGTCTGACATTAAGCTACCATCTTTTGGTAACTGTCCTTGTAGGAAGATTGCAGCATAAGCGGGGCTTGTTTGATCAACATCGTTATCGAGCAATGCGATAGCATTATTAAAGAATTGAGCACCTTTAACCTGCTGGAGACCGATACCAACAACTGCTCCGGTATTCATCAAGCCACCATCACCACCCATAATGACGGTGTTATTAATAACTTTGTCATTTCGTGAATAGTAATCTTGATAGAATGGAGTAACAAGCTCAGTAACCCAATTTGAATTTGGTTGCCTTTGAGTAAACAGATGGATGCCTGCTCTGCTAGCAGTAGTATTTGTTACACTAATACCCCAGATTGCGTTATTTGTGATAACGAATCCTTCTTCGATGTCAGGGAAATAGGCCTGACCACCAGCTGGTTTCGGGAATAAGTTTCTGTCCTGTCTGATTCTGATGCCAGTTGCCATTGATGATGCGGTAACGTTGCTGATCTCATTTGCATTTAATTTAATACCAACGTTATTATAGCCTTTGTAACTGCTTGTACCGTCACCACCAACAATAATACCAGCTGCATCAGCAGTGCCTGTAACGGTATGAATTCTGTTCCCTCTTACGTTTGTGTTTTCTTCATAACCAAGATAGATACCAGCTCTGCAAATATCATAGATTCTGTTGTTGCTGATTTCGTTGTTTTTGTTGTACCATCTTCTGTAAACAGCGTCATTTTCCATCCAGAGTGGACCAATACCTAGTGAGAGAACACCGTAACCAAATCCATAGATTTCGTTTCCGCTGATAATGTTGTTTACGTTTGGAATAGTATCAACTCTGATAAGCTGAGCAGTTTCTCTTTCTCTTTCGTTGAATTCGTCTCCGAATAAGCTATTTCTGTTGACAACGCCTGCTGAATAGCTGAAACGTTGAGAGCCTGATTGAAGTGTATCAGCCTGAGTTCTGAAGCCGTTTACCTGGTTATACAGTGTCATTGGCAACCAGGTGTTGCACTTAATTGATGGAGTAGCATTCTCGATAACGCAATTCTTGATCGAGATATTTGTTGAACCTCTGCCAAGATAAATTGCGGCACCGTGAACTGTTGAATAACTTTGTAATCTGAATTTGATTGCTTTTTGGCTGCCACCATCAAATGTTATATAACCCATTGAATTTGCATATTTCTTTGCAAATTGTCCGTAACTTTGGTACTGATTGTATAATGAGTATGGATTTGCTGGGTTTAATGACTGACCGAACTGAATACCCTTACCATTGGCAGATTGCAAATTAATCGTAACTCCGCCTTTTGTCAAAGATCTCTGAGTTGAGGGTTTGAAAGTAATTGTGTTGTAAGTTCTTGTGTCAGTGTTATAACCACTATTGATGATGTAAGTTGTGAAATCCCAGGCAGGTTGATCAGGTCTTTGTGATTTAACTGTGTAGTTTGCATCTGTAAATTCAAAAACGACTGAACCTGCTAAACCACGATAGTAAAGGGCGTTCATAGCTGAATCAATTGTTGGGAAGTTTCTAGGTCCGGAATTTGTTGTTCCAATTGTGTATGTTCCAACTAAACCGCCTTCAACCGAGAAATAAATGCAAAGTGTATCATCACTTCTAACTACATCCTCGATATGATTAATGATTAAGCAAGCCATATAATCGCCAGTTTCTTTGATTTCCATCGGATCGAAATACTCTACTTTTGTATTGTATTTACCCGCGGGGATATCTTGGACAATTATGTTGCTGGTATAAACTGGTTGAGTTGTATTTGGTAATTTAAAAACGTTCAATTTTGCTGGAACGTCAGAAGCATCTCCAACGCCAAGGTTTTTGAATTCACCAACTGGAATAATTGGTCTGTTTCCAAGAATTGTTTCTCCCTGCTTTGGTTTCAAAATAGCATTAGAAGCTAACTGAATTTCATAAGCAATTTCGAAGTAATAGGGATTGTCGTCAGGTCTTGGAAGGTGATCGTTGTAGTCTTCCTGATCAATAGCATCCTGAAGGTCACAATCAACCTGAACCCTATAGATACCTATTTCATTTGTTCTGAAATTCGGAAAATCAACATCAACTTTTTGCCCTGGGGACAAAGCAACATCTTTTGGATTATTGTAGGCATCATATTGATATACTTGGTTATAAACCAAGGAACCGCTTTGATTCCAGATTCTGACTCTTCCTTCGAATTGTCTAATAACATTTAGACCAACGTTCTGGAATGTAGCAGAAACTTTGATGGTCTGACCTCTCAAATATTTCAGATACCTTGGAGCAGCATTTGATTTTGGTGATACAATGTCTCTAACTGAAAGATCATTGTCCCAGGAAACTGTGAACGAACTGTATGCTTCACCGGGGCAGCCTGCTCCGGAAACAGCTATGCCAAGTCTGTATTCACCACCGCTTGTAGCAAGGAAAGTTCCATTGTCATCAACGGCATACCTTCCTCTTGCTCTTGAGAATGTAACTGTTTGAAGGTTGCTGATATTGACATTAGGTGAACCTGTTGCAGGATCAAGAGCTTCATAAACAACTTCTGTTGATGGTAATGGACCAACAATCCTATAAGTCATAATAGAGCCTGAGGGTTGAACCGAACCAAGTTTTACGCTCGGCTTTTTGAAATTGATCAGTGGGGTTGTCGTGCCTGTTCTGGCTCTTGTCTCTCCGTTATATTTTTCGTTTGCATAAAGAATGGCTTCAGCTGCAGGGAAAAATTCTTCCAAATCGGGAAGTAGATTAACTATATAATCTTCAGTTTCACCATAGTCATAATTATAATCATAGTAACCGGGATAGTTGTACCAATACCCGTTTCTGCAGGCATTAGCGCCCTGATCATAATAAATCGAGGTCATCAACCTCAACATTGTTCTGCCGGGTGTTGCCTGGCAGGGAACAGTAATGTTGAAAGTAATATTAGCAGAATAAGAGCCATATTGATATGTATAAACTGAACCATAGTATTCAGTTAAACCACCAGCATTGGCAAATACTGCGTTTTGGTTCCAGTCAATGAACAACCTTGTGTACCAATAGTAGTATGGATAGTTCGTATTGACAGTAGCTACAATTTTGTAAGCATTACCCAGCTTTAGGTTCATCATTTCACCAGTATTTATATAGCAACCTTCGTCGCCTGATGTTCTGGAGAATACCACCTGATTGGTTTGGGTATGAATTACTTCTACTTTAGAAAAATAGTTGTAATAGGAATAGCAATAAAAATATTGCTGTGACTCTGTGCTTTGGGGGGGCCAGGGAACACAGTATCCCGACGGTTGTGCCAGCAAATTGCTGTTGCTAATCCAACCGATTAGAGCTACCGCAATAAATGCAAGCAGTCTCGATATCAGTTTTGGATTTTGTGCCGAATGTTTCATAAAACACTCCTTTTTAATTTGTTTAACACTAGTTAATTAAATATATAATTTTTTAAAACTGTTTATCTTTTCCAAACAACTATTTTAACAGATAATTCGTATAAATGTTACAAAAGTTTTAGACCTGAATTTTCCTGATAATTTTTTTGTTAAAATAACCTAATTTGTTAATTTTCAAAGATAAATCTAATTAAAAGGTAATAAATTTACACTATAAAATGTGTCAATTTTTTTACATACTGTAAAATTTTTTTTACTTTTATCTATAAAAGTGTGTAATTTTTTACACACTCTGTAAATGTTTACACACTTCTCTTTTTTTAATGACACCAAGGCATTCATTTATAAATTTAAGCTCACTTAAATCAAAAAAAATTCATTATTTTTGTAAAAAATTTTGAGGTAAAAATGATAGTAATGAAATTTGGTGGCTCTGTATTAAAGAATAAACAGGGTTTTTTTAAGATGGCTGAAGTTTTGACTGCTTATAAAAATAAGCCTGTTACAATAGTTGTGTCTGCCCTTTCGAAATCAACAAGTATGCTAAAAGAATCAGCATTGCTTGCAGAAAGCGGCATCCAGACAAAGGCTTTTGATTTAATTAATAAGTTTATCGAAGAACATAAATCAATCAGAGATTCCATAATTAAAGAAAAAAAGTATATAAAGGAACTCGATGAGCTGTATAATAATTCTTTCGAGGATCTGAAGAAATATATTTCAAGTGTTTCCATTACGCAGGAATTATCTCCAAGAATAACTGACATAATTCTTAGCTACGGTGAACTTTTAGCCCTGCATACTACTAATTTTTTCCTCCTGGAGCTTGGTTATAAAGTAACTTGCATTGATGCGAAAAAATTGATTACTACGAATTCAAACTTTGGAAAAGCAATTCCAGATTTAGCAGAAACTGAAAAAAACATTGATATTCTGATACCACCAGAATCAAGGAACAAAGGTTTTTTTCTCACTCAAGGATTTGTCGGAGCAACCAAAGATGGCGACACAACAACAATGGGCATCGAAAGCTCGAATCTTACGGCTGTCCTTCTTGCTAAAATACTGAATGCCAAAGAGTTGATTTTATGGACTGATGTTAAAGGGATAAGAACAGCAGACCCAAAGATAGTCAACAATACCAAACTAATATCATCTTTAAGTTTCGAAGAAGCAAGAATTTTATCAGATAACGGACTTAAATTGATTTATCCGGATATGCTTGACTTAGCTGAATCTTCAAATCTTTCGATAACATACAAGTCTGCAAATTATCCAACTGGTGGAACTTCTGTCATTTCCTCTGAAAAATCCTCAAAGAAAATTTCTGTTATACTTTTAACCAAGAAATTAACTTTCCTTAAATATATGAATGACAAAAATTCAAATAATTATAAAATCAGCAATCCTATTAATGACAATCATATAAAAATGTTTTATAGATTTCCTGACTCAATATCTTTCTTATATGAAAATAAGGCAGGAAAAAAAATTAATCATAATTCGACCGAAAAGATATTTAAGGGCAATTTAAGCCTTATCACAATAATAAACGCTTATCCCGAAATACTTCAATACGTAATGAAACAGAAGGATTTGTTCAAGGATGAATTGATTTTCCAGCTCGATTATGATAATAACTCAAATACTTTTCATATAATTTTATCCGACTCAGTTTCGGAAAATATGGTTTTGAGGCTCCACAAATTTATTTTTGATGGAATCATATAATAACATTATTAAGTTATTCTTTTTTCAAATGTATAACTTTTAAAACTAAAATAAGATATTTTTTATTTTACAACTACTGTTTTAATATTAACGAATTCTTTAATTCCATAAGCCGAAAGTTCACGTCCATAACCTGATTGTTTTATACCCCCAAAAGGAAGGCGTGGGTCAGATTTTACGTAGTCATTCACGAAACAACAGCCTGCATCCAATTTATTACGGGCAATCCACTCACCTTTTTCCAGATCCTCAGTAAAAATAGCAGCTCCAAGACCATAGATATTGTCGTTTGCTATTTCAATAGCTTGTTGTTCGTTATTAGCAGGAATAATAGCGGCAACAGGTCCGAAAGTTTCTTCGTCGTAGGCTGCCATACCTTTGTAAACATCAGAAAGAACTGTTGGAGGATAAAAAAATCCTTTACCCTTTGGTATCTCGCCGCCAAGAAGGAGTTTAGCACCTTTTTCTTTGCTTTGAATGACCTGATAATGAAGCGTTTCCTGTAAATCCTTTCTTGCTTGAGGACCAACTAAATTGTCTTTATCAAGCGGATCGCCCATTTTGACTGATTTCATTCCTTCGGTGAAAAGGTGAATGAATTCATTATAAATTTCTCGGACAACGATGAATCTTTTGGCAGATATACAGCTCTGTCCACTATTGATTAATCTGGCAACCACGCAGGTTTCAACTGCTTTTTCGAGATTTGCGTCAGCAAGAATAATATAAGGATCGCTCCCACCGAGTTCAAGAACGGTTTTTTTTATTTTGCTGCCTGATTTTTCTGCAACTTTACTTCCAACAGGGGTGCTTCCTGTTAGCGTCACAGCCTTAACCAAAGGATGAGCTATGACCTTGGGAACAAAATCAGAGCCAATAACAAGAGATATGAAAGCACCATCGGGGAATCCAGCTTTTCTGAAAATCTTTTCGATCTCGAGGGCACATCCCATTGTGTTGCGTGCGTGTTTTAAAACAGCAGTATTGCCAGCCATTAAAGCAGGTGCTGCAAACCTGAAAACCTGCCAGAAAGGAAAATTCCAGGGCATAATTGCAAATATGACACCCAGAGGAATGAAGGCGGCATAACTTTTGGTCATTTGTGTTGGTATATATTCATCAGCCAAAAATTTCTCTGCATTTTCAGCATAATAGTCGCATACCCACGCACATTTTTCGGCTTCTGCAATTCCCTGTATTATAGGCTTTCCCATTTCGAGAGCCATCAAACGGGCAAGCTCTTCCTTCCGCTCAATCAAAATTGCTGAAACCTTTTTCATCAATTCTGCTCTATAGGTAAATGTTGTTTCTCGCCAGGATTTAAAAGTTTTATGAGCAAGAAATAATAGTTCATCTAAATAAGACAGGCTAAATTCGTTGTACTCTTTAATCTTTTCTCCGTTCGTCGGGTTAATGGTAAAAAAGCTATTCATATAAATTTCAGCAATTTTTAAAAGAGCAAATTTATCAAAAAAAATACCTTTTTTCTTATATTCTTTATATTTTGCATTTCTTTTTTGTGCATTAATAAATGAAAAAAATAGAATGAGTAAAAAGATAATAGCTTATGCTGTTTTCTTCTTTGTTTCTTCAGTTTATGCTCATTGCATTGATGATAAATTCTCTCTTCAAATTGTTATCGATAATGATGCTTTTTCAATTGGCAAAAATTATGATAGATATTATACTTATGGAACTGAAATAAATCTGACTTTTCCGAAGTCAGAAACGCCCGAATTTTTTCTGAATGATCTTCTGTTTTCTCTTAATAAAAATGAAGAAAATTATTCAATCGGTTTAACACACAAACTTTTTACCCCCTCGAATATAAGTGCAGATTCAATATTGCTTGATGATCGCCCTTATGCCGGTTTATTTTATTTATCACTATCGAAGTCCTCTTCTAATTATGTGTTAAGGCAAAAACTATTAAGCCGTCTATCAATTGGTTTTTTAGGTAAATTTGCACTTGGAAAAGAGCTGCAATCGTTTCTTCATCGTCAATGGTTCAAATCACCAATTCCGCAAGGTTGGGATAATCAACTTTCTACTGATGTTCTTTTGAATTTCTACAACAGATTCGAAAATTCAATCTTTTATGAAGTTTTGCCAGAATTTTTAAACACGTCAGTCCTTATGGATTTCAGCGCTGGAACATTAGTCAATGAATTTGGATTAGGGGCAAATTTTAAAATTGGCAGGTTTTATGACTTAAAAATTGCGAAAGATAAGAAGACAAGCGTTGCTTACTATATTTATTTTGACTCTTTTGTCCGTTTTGTAGTATATAATTCATTGCTTCAGGGAGGTATTTTTAATCGGAACAGCGTCCATACTATTCCGGCTGACAATATTAACAGATTCTATTTTAATGGAGAATATGGTTTAAAAATCAATATATATGATATTGAACTGGATTACAGTAATTCAATCAGGACATCTGAGTTCAAGGATGCAAAGAATACATTCTGGGCATCCCTTAAATTAAGAATCTACTTTTGAGCTGTCAGTGTGATTCTTTTAATTTTTATGCCTAAGTTTTAAAATTAAAAGTTCTTTGATAAGTATATTCTTTCGGGACACCGCAACCAAGCCTTAAATCTGCTTCATCAAAATATCCTTGGATAGTGCTGTAATCATCTTTCATAATTAAAAAATCGGTAGATGAGCCTTTGCCACAGCAAGAGTTTAGAAAGACTGGTAAAGAGGCTATTTGTGAATATTTTTCTTAAACAACTTTTTTAATATCTAAATTATTCACAATTTGTCTTTAATATTTTTAATATAAAAATCGTAAAAATCTCTTTTGATTTCATCTCTTACTTTTCTGAAAACCGCTAATATTTCCTCGTCTGTTCCGGTGGCATCAGCGGGATCTTCAAAGCCAATATGAAGTCTTTGGTTAACTTTGCCTGAAAAAACAGGGCAGGTTTCTTTCGCATTGTCGCAGACTGTAAAAACATAATCAAAAGATTGAGATATAAAGTCTTCAACATCTTTTGGATAATGTGAACTAATGTCAATTCCAATTTCAGACATCACTTTGACAGCATAAGGATTGACTTTGGCAGCCGGTTTTGTACCTGCCGAAAAAACGTTTAAACGTGAATCAAAAGAACGGAGGAAGGCTTCTGCCATTTGGCTTCTGCAAGAATTCCCAGTGCAAAGTATCAATAAATCCATTTTTTCCCTAGTAAAATAAAATAAACGGTTATAATTGATCAAGATTATATAGGGGTTACTTGAAGATTCAAGTAACCCCAGGAAAAAAGGTAATTCAAATAAATTATTTAACGACAGTGAATTTTTGAGAAATAATGCCTTTAGAAGTAATTATTTGAACAAAATAAACCCCATTTGGAATTTGATTTACATCAATGGCAAATTCATAATAACCTTCTGTCTGGAATCTGTTAGAAGCAATATTGCTAACTAATGCGCCGGCAGGATTGATTATTCTGATATGAACGTTATCATCTTTGGTGATGTTGTACAATACATTTGCAATTGATGAAACGGGATTAGGAGAAATTTTGATTGATGGCTCTTCAAGTTGGTTATCATCATCAACAGAAGTTGGAAAATATGCTTTGTTAATCGGGTCGTATTCACACCATGGTAAATCCCATCTTTTAGCAATATCTGGTTCGAAAGCTCCAATATAGCTTACTTTTGTAAAGTAAGGGTCATCAATTTTAACAACAGCATTTCCAACAAAAGAGGCTTTGTCAAGATAAGGTGCAGATGTCAACGGTAGTGGGTTAAAATCGTTTCCGATAACAAAAGGATTTGTTAATTGGGCTTTTTGAGGTTTTTCAGCATCGACAAAATTGTTATAAGAGGGGTTAAGCAGCCAATCTTGAGGAATAGCAGGAGTTGTACCATCGAGTCTGAGAATCTGACCTTTTATACCATATATATAGTTGTTTCTTATCAATATGGAATCATTAGCAGCAGCTGTCTGTGTACCATTGCTAAGTAATTCAATAGC
Source organism: Candidatus Kapaibacterium sp. (assembly GCA_938038165.1). GTDB lineage: Bacteria > Bacteroidota > Ignavibacteria > Kapaibacteriales > UBA2268 > CALHRB01. The sequence goes on from CALHRB010000259.1 coordinate 12,147, forward strand.
TCTGGGCCAACCTATGATAAGAGAATTGAAGATTGAAACACGTGAATTTCTTCTCAACTGAACAGCAGCACCAAAGTTTCTGCTATAGTTTTTTTCACCTGAACCTGTAGCACTTGGGCTCCAGCTAGTATCAGCAAGTGGTCCTATTGAAGTAATATTAGAAAAAATAGCAGTAGTATATGGCTTGTTGTAAGAACCATTGGCATCATTATCAATTTCAAAAGCCTGGCTTGTTGAAGCGTCGGCTCTTTCTTTAAATCTCTGAGCAACGCCAAATTGAACTCGTCCTTTGAATCCATTATCACAATCAAAGTCATCGTCCAATGTCCCTATAGCAACTAAATATTTTGCATCAACAGTCCCCCCAAACCATTCGTAGCCATCGTCATTTCCATAGGAAACCATTACATGGTTAATAGTTGTTCCACGACCAACAGCACCCAAAGTAAGTGAGTTTAATTCAGAATTTGGAGTAGCAGCGATTCCGGCAAATTCAATTCTGACATACTCAATGATACCGCTATTGTCGTTATCATCGGGATTATCTTTACCACCAAACCAACCACGAACCCTGACACTACTGCCATCAGCAATTCCACCTTCGAGAGCAGCTTCGCCACCGGGGTGATTTGTGGCTGCTTTTCCACAGATCAGCAAGCCTCCCCAGTCTCCGCCTCTTCTTTGACCCGGAGGTGCTGAACTTGTCATAACTATTGGATTTTTTGCTGTTCCCTTTGCAAGAATTTTTCCGCCTCTGTTTACACAAATTGCAGAGTTCTGACCAACAGTATCACCGATGAGGATTGTTCCTGGCTCGATTTCAAGAACTCCACCATCATCGACATAAACATAACCATCTAAGCTGTATATTTTTTTGCTGGTTAATTTTACTCTTGTACTAATGGGATCTTTCAAAACTGAATCTGCGCGTGTAGCTTCGGGTTGTTCGATTTCAAAAGGTGCATCATTTATGTCAGAAACTGATTCGTTCAAAGTTCCATCTGGATTGACAAGGACAATTCTAACGTAACCTGTTGATGTTTTAACAGCGGGGACTCTAAAACCACCGGCGTAACGACCTCTTCTTGCAGCGCTATCCAGAATATTGGTTGCTCCACCTAAATTTGTCCATGGTCCGTTTGGTGATGTCGAGAATTGAAAAGTCCATCTTGCCCTAAATGTTCCTGTTGTATCCCAGGTTAGGTCTTCAGAAGTTCCAGCCCTGAATTTTTCGCCGCCATTAGGTCTGGTCAGCTTTATACTCGTAGGGGTTTGTGCCTCTAAAAATAAAGGCATAATTAAAAGAAAAAAGAGAATTGTAATAAGATTTTTTTTCATAAAATACTCCGTTATTGAAAAAAAAAGAATTTGTTTCTAAATGAGATATAAAATTATAGATTTGCAGTTAAGTATCAGTTAATATATAATTTATCTAATGTGAATTTCATATATTTAACTTGTAAAATTCTGATGAAAAAAAATTAAGGTGGTTAATATTATTACCACCTTAAATATCTATAAATTAGCGACTTAGTTAATAATAGAACTACTGAATTTTGTAGCTGATACCAAAAGAAATATCGGTACCAAGATTATTTAAATCAACTGTTTTATCATTTTGTTTCATAGTCAATTTTTCGTTTAGCAGGTTTCTAACAGATAATTTTAATTCCATGTTTGAAAAAATTGGTTGAACAATTGACATATCCAGCATATTTCTGGGCATTTCATAGATGTGAGGATCATCAAAGGAATAAATACCCTGTTGTGCAACTTGAATAATCCTCCTGCCGTAAATATTATAACCAAGATTGACAGAGGTCTTTGAGTCAGGTTGGTAATAAAATAATCCTAAGTTAAATGTGTAAGGAGATTGTCCCCACATCTGTCTGACGTCTTCAGTTCCTTTGCCTCCCTGAGGAACAGTTATCTCTGATTTGATTAAAGTTAAATTAAAGTTGAAAGTGAAGTTATCCAGAAAACTAAAAATTGTTCCAAGATTCTTTCTCAATTCGAATTCAACACCAAAATTCCTTGCAATTCCTTCTGCATTGGCGAATGTTCTTGCAACTTCACTTTGCTGCGGAAAGATTGTCTCTTCGATTGCATTCTCGAATGTTTTATAAAAAACTCCAACAGATAAGACTTCACCCACCTGAGGAAATAGCTCGTAACGGAGATCATAATTATCAATCATTGACCTGACAAGATTCGGATTCCCTCTAACAAGGTATTGTGTTAAAAAGTCGAAAAAGGCAAATGGTGCATATTCTCTGAATGTGGGTCTGGTTAATGTTCTGGAATAAGACAACCTAAGATTAGTCTGTTCATCAGCTTTCCAGATAAAGTTAATTGATGGAAGGATGTCTTTATTATTATTATTTACTTCGATCTTTTCATCGTTGATTTGATAACTATACAGCGTTTGACGACTGTTTTCGTATCTTACCCCCCCAATAAATCTTATGTCCTGATCGAATAGTTTGAAGGGTAAATCTAACATAAGGTATGCAGCCAAGAGGCTCTCACTTGCTGTATAGGAATCCATCAACTTTGAGTCTTCACTGATCCTGAATCCATCATCAACTCTAAAATTTTCTGGTGCAAAAATTCTATCGGGGTTGTTATAATCATATAATAATGAGTCGATATCATCAGCTAGACCCTGTGGAGGGGTTATAATTGTTATTGATCTTGCATTGAAGTCTCTCTCGTTATTTTCAGACAATACCCCAACTTTTATTTTCATCAGCCCTATAGGAATAGTAAGATTGATAGCTCCAGAAAAGATATTATCATTTAGGTTGGAATAAAATCTGCCCACTCTTGCTCCATCGCCAAACTCTGTGTAAACAATTTCAGGAGAATAAGGTGTGGATGGATTGTCTTGTATATCTGCAAGCTGTCTGGCAAATCTTAATCTGCGAAAATCAGGCTCATCACGATGAGATCTAGAATACCCAAATCTCCATTCTAAAAGTGTATTATTAGAGAATAAATTATGATCTCCATTTAATTGGGCTGAATATAATTCTTTTTGGGTATAATGAGTACTGAAATTTTTATAATCGAGAAATTGATATGCTGAATCCTGGCCTGATAGCTGAGTAGCTTCGTCATCAGCACTTCTTGTATAAATATTTTTAATGCCGATTTGATGATCAGGACCTAATTTAAAAGCAAAATTTAATAAACCACCTAAATTAACAGAGCGGGTTGCTTGAATGCCTCCAGCGCCATAAAATTTGCTACCGGTGGCTGTCAATCTGTTTCTTTCAAGTAAATTTATTGAATAAGCATTACCATAATTGAATGAACTGACTATGCCAAAGCGACTGTCTTCAGCTAAATCATAAGCGTCTGAATAGCTAACGCTGAAACTTCTGTTATCTAATGGGTTAATTGTCTTTCTATCCTGTCTCCAGGCTTTCGAATTGAATTTCCTTGCAATAGATTCGTATCTTTCTTTTGCTCCGGTTGTATCATAAGGATTATATGAGCTCGTCCTAAGTTGGTCAATTTCCCTTCGGTTGGCAGGAAAATCAGATGGAAGAGCTCTCGTTCCGTCGTCAAAGCCAAGCCAATCAGTCGAACCGCCCGGTGAATAGATAAACGCATCTGATTTTCCAGTAACGTTTGTATTAAAAGTAGTTGAGGTTGAAAATTTCAAACTAAATCTATCAGGAAAATTGGTTGTATTAAGCTGAACTAAACCTCCGGCAAAATTACCGGGAAGGTCGGGCGTAAAGGATTTAACAACGCTTATATTTTCGAGCAGATCTGAGGGAAAAATATCATAGGAAAAAGCTTTTTTATCGGGTTCGGTTGTCGTTACAGCAGCACCGTTCAGTGTTGTATTACTATATCTTTCGCTTACGCCTCTAATATGAATAAATTTATTATCAACGAGTGTAACTCCCGTGACCCTTTTCAAGGATTGACCAGCATCTGAATCTGGTAGTTTTTTTATTTCTTCAATACTAATTCCATCACTAACATTTGAGGCATTTTTTCTCATAGCTAAAATTGCTGCCTGATTGTCATTTAACCTGACAGCATCAACAACAACCTCCTCAGTCATTCTTGTTTCTGGTTGTAAAACAACAGTAATGTTAACTTCCTGAGACGATGGAACTTCTATATTCTCGATTTCTTTAGGCAAATACCCAACATAACTAACTTTAAGAGAATAAACGCCGGGCTTAAGATTTCGCAATTTATATTCACCCTTGACATCGGAAAATGCTCCTAACTTAGTATCTTTTACCATAATAGTGGCACTTCTAAGCGGTGTTCCTGATTCTGAATCGACGACCTTCCCTGATATACTTCCTGTATTTGCCAATAAATGTTGGCTTAAAAAAATAGTTAAAAATATAAAGACAGTTATTACTGTCTTTCTTTGATATTGGTAAATCATATTACACCCAAATTTTAAATTATTTATATTATACCAATTCCAAATTGCCAAAGAAATGTGAGCATAATATAAATATTATGTTAAAATTCTGTTAACAAAAACAACTGCTATGTTCGTAATTACTTAATTATTTAAGGCTTAAATATTTTGGCTAATTTTTGGTTTTTTCTTGGTTTAGCCAATTATTAACGAAAAAAAACAATTACTGTTACAAAAATTTTTTTTTGTTTTTTTTATAGTTAACAAGATGAAAAATATTTTAATTTTATGTCAAATAAAGTTAATGTTCCTATTAATGTGAGTGATTATGGAACTAAGAGGAAAAAAAATCAGCGAGGACTGGTTAGCCCTTTGGTTAGGGTTGGTCATTTTTATTTTTAGCCTTGGAATTTTTATTGGAATTGACCTGCTTGGGTGGTCAGCAAAAACAAACGTTTGGATTTCCATTGAACAATCAACAAAAACAATTTCAGAGACATTTTCATTTATATCTCCGATAATATCAATTTTATTTACGTTTATCTTTACGCTTATCATAATGACAATTGGAGCAAAAGCACTAAGTTTAAATCTAAAAAAATTTATCCTGAGTTTTTCAATAGTATTTGCCATAAGTTACATTACATGGGTTTTAGGACATTATGCATATATAGCCGCCACACCAGATAAGCTCTCGAATTATGGAATTAGCTGGTCAATGAATTTAACAGGGGAAGCAGGTTATATTATTGCACTTCTTGCTGGATTAATCGTAGGTAATTTTATGCCAGGCTTTTCTAAATTTTTTGAAGATGCAACAAAACCAGAGCTTTACATAAAAACTGCCATTGTAATCATGGGGGCATCTCTTGGAGTTAAAGCGGCAGAGTCGGCTTCGCTTGCCTCGGCTATATTATTCATGGGATTATGTTCAATTATAATAGCTTATCTTATATATTGGGCTTTAGTTTATTATATAGCACGAAAATATTTCAAATTCAACAAAGAATGGGCGGCACCTCTGGCTTCCGGAATTTCAATCTGTGGAGTTTCGGCAGCTATTGCCACCGGTGGAGCCATACGAAGCAGACCTATTATACCTATCATGGTCTCCTCGCTTGTTGTAATTTTTGCCGTTGTGGAATTGTTGCTACTGCCATTCCTTGCCCAAACATTTTTATATAATGAACCGCTTGTTGCCGGAGCCTGGATGGGTTTAGCTGTTAAAACCGACGGCGCTGCTGTTGCAAGTGGTGCTATAACCGATGGCTTGATTCGTGCAAAGGCTCTTGCTGAAACCGGCATTGCTTATAAAGAGGGTTGGATACTAATGACTGCCACGACTGTCAAGGTATTTATTGATGTTTTTATCGGAATCTGGGCTTTTATTCTTGCATATATCTGGACTGCAAAAATTAACAAGAGCAAAACTGGCGAAAAGCCTTCGGCTAAAGAAATCTGGGACAGATTCCCAAAATTTGTAATCGGCTATGTATTGACATTTATAATTTTCCTTGTTCTTTGCCTGAGTCTTCCCGAGACAATCAAAATGGCAAAGGTGGCAAGCGAGGAAGGTAATGTTTTCCGTCAGCTTTTCTTTGTTATGACATTTTTCACCATTGGTGTTGTCTCAAACTTTAAGAAATTATGGGAGGAGGGAATTGGTAAACTCGCTGCAATTTATGTTTTATGTCTTTTCGGATTTATTATATGGATTGGATTGCTCATTTCCTGGCTTTTTTTCCACGGTGCAAAGCCACCTGTTATGTAATTTAAACAAAAAGGAGTCAATATGACTGAAACCCCAAAAATTGCTGATGAAATAAAAAAAATGGAGTATGAGCCGCTCGATTCGGTCGAAAAAAAATTGATTCTATTTTCTATCCTAACCGGTGTGGCACTTCTGGTTATTTTAGTATTGATAAGCTATATTTTCTTCCCGACAGTATGATTTTTTTTTGGTGATTATATTCTAACTTATCAAACAAGGAATTAGAAGATATTTGAAATCAATAAGCATTCGATTTTGAATGTTTTCATATTCCAAAGGTGGGTTAGTAATTCCAAATTATGCTTTTGTTGCATATTTAACAATAAAATCAAAATTTACATGCGGCTGTCTGTTATATAAATGATTTTACTCAGCAGTTTATTTAAAGATTGGAAATAAATAGTTACCCTCGAAAAGATTTCTCAAGTTTTACATAAAATTCTTTGGAGTTTTCTTTACGTTTTTATTGAATAACCGGGTTCAAGTTCCGAACTTTATTTTTAATTATCCAGATGGATATATCGATATTTTGGACTAATATAAATCTTTGAGTTAAAAAAAGAACTACGGTTTTAAACCAGCGGATATTTTGTTATTTATTTCTTCAAGTGCAATTTCTGCTTCCCAGATACCTTTGATAATAACATGAGCCCCGGCATTGGTTAAATTTTGTTCAGCTTTTTTTAATAAAGTGTTCAATTCATCTTTGTTCAAATTATTGATTTCCTGATTGGTAAGACCAACCTCGTTGCCGCTTTGAGTAATACCAACAGTCCACATACCAGCATTGATACCCTCCTGAATGTCAGCGACTGTATCGCCAATTTTAACCATATTAGCCATAGGATAGACCTGCATTATGATAGCATTTAAATAGCACATCCAGGGATAAGGTCTTCCATTGGGTACTTCGCTTGGAGTAACAATGCAATCAAGCCGCAAACCCTTGTTTTCGGATATATTAACTATGTCATTCATCATATCCCTGACGTAGCCTGTGGTTGAACCAACTTTAATATTAAGTGATTTCATCTTTTCAACAAAATCAACAGAGCCATCAATAGGTACAGAATAGTCAACGATAACCTTCTTTAAGGAAGAAGAAAGAGTATCAAAAATTTTATCAGCGTCGTCTTTATTTGGCTTTCTTTTAAACCTATCGAACCATAATTCAGTTATTCTATCAAGATTTAATATTTTCTTTGTATGTTCTTTTTTGTCAAAACCCATAAATAGTCTGACTTCATTGCTGTAAATCTCGATACCGAATTGACTAAAAGCATCAATAAATGCAGCAACGGGAGCATAAGAGCCATAATCTATGGAAGTCCCAGCCCAGTCAATAATTACAGCTTTAATATTTGATAATTTCATTGAATTTCCTGATGATTAGTAAAACAGTTTAATTGATAAAAAAACACTTCTGCCGATAGCATCAATCCCTGAACCATGATAGCGATATTCTGCATTAAATAAATTATATAATCCCAAGATGAGATCTAAGTGATTAAGGGAATAGTAAAGATAAGAATTGAGAACAAACCAACCGGGTGTTCCGTTCGGATTAATTCTGTTGTCAGATTTATCTTCCGGAGCTAATCTATTTTGTTTGCCAGCGAATAAATTTTCCAATGATGCTGAAAAATTATCATTTATCTTAAAGTTAAGGACAAGAGAACCAAACAGAGGAGGAATTCTCCTCATTGGTTCGCCGGTGGAAATATTTTGCCCGTAAGTATAAGAAAAATTTGCCGAGACAGTCAGTTTGCCTAATAGTAATCTTATATCTGTTTCAGAACCATAAATAATTGATTTAGCAACGTTTTCTTTTTTATAAACTCTAAAACCATCAATGCTGTCCTTGCCGTTGTAAGTCGAGGTTTTTCTTGTAATAATGTCAGATAAAAAATTATTAAACAATGAAATGGAAAGATGAAATAAATTGTTGGAAATTTTGAATCCAACTTCCTGAACTAGTGCTTTTTCAGGTTTTAATGAGTATGATGGAACTTCATATCTAAAGTCAACGATACCAATAGTACCCAAATCGTCAATATTAGGTGATCGAAAAGCAGTATTCAATGCGGCAAAAAGGCTTTTATCTTCCGCAAGTTTATAAACTACACCCGCATTATAAACAAAGGCAGAGGGTTTAATTTCAATTTTACCAAATGGCGATTCCTCGATTTTAATATTAAAATCATTATATCTAAAGCCTAAGTCAACCAAAAACTTATCTATTTTAATTTCAGATAAAAAATAAATGGCTTTACTTAAAAATTTAGAATTATCAGGATAAAGACCACGAAGAATTTTTATATTATTATTACTTAAATCAAGATCTTTTCTTGTGCTAAAAACATTGTCATAATATATTTCGGCACCACTCGAAATGTTAATGTTATTGCCAACTTTCGAAATAATATTAAGTATGGAAAAAAAAGTATTTACTCTATCTTTTTCTTCTGTTAATGTTGATTTATTATTTAATTTTTTGCTTCTGTTTTCTTTAGATTCTGAGAAACCGGCTTTTAGATTAATATTTTTAGTAAAACTGTTTTCAAAAGCATAATTAATTGATAAATAGGAAAGGTTTCTTGCCTGAAGGTCCATTTTATTAAATTCATAATTTTCAAGGACAACTTTGTGATAAAGAGGAACATTAAACTGATTTACGTTTTGATAGCATAAGTAAATATCAAGTAAATCAATAACATTAGTCAAAAATTTGAAATTAACCGAATTTTGCTTATAATTCGTTGGTCTTTGGTATCCAATATTGCCACCGGCAAGCAAATCCCCAAAATCTGAATAATTAAAGCCGAGTAGAACTGCCGTTTTTTTGAATGCCAGATTTGTTTCTGCGTTTAAAGTTTTTTCAATGTCTGAAGTCATAAATCTACTATGAATAACAGCATTGGCGGTGAAGTCTTTGTCGGAAAAGTGGGGGTTTTTGGTTTGAATGTAGATAACACCTCCGATGGCATCACTGCCATATTGCACAGAGCCGCTACCCCTCAATAATTCGATTTTATTAAGATTAGATTGAGGTATAGTATTGAGGTATTGATTGGGACCATATCTGAAAGTCGAGTTATTCAATCTGATGCCGTCAATCATTATAAGACTTTGATTGCCAGTTAACCCCCTTAGAAAAATGGAACCACCTCCCAGATTTGTTTTTTGAACCCATGCTCCTGTTGCCGTTTTTAATATGTCAGGGGTGTTGTTATTGTTATTTAATTGATGATTATCTATTAATGAAATTGAATAAGGGATATCCAGGAGAGGTCTTTTATCTCTTTTTGCTGAAACTACTATATCAGACTTTGAAAATGACTTAATAGTGTCCTCAGTTGAAAAAACTAAAAAGGTATTAAACAAAAAGATGAAAGAAAAGACAATAGATTTTACTAAACAATTAATGAAAATGATAAATCTATTCATAGTATTTTTATTTATTTTTTGAGTAAATCTATTCATAGTATTTTTATTTATTTTTTGAGCTTTTACTGGCATAACGCTTTTTATAATCCTCGCTTTGTTTAATCATATAGTTCGGATCATCTAATGCAGGAGATGAGTTGATAGCATTGAAATCAAATTTTTCATCAAAGGGATCTAAAGCTTTTTGAGGATCAAAAATACGTTTGTCAACCATATGTTTTTTGTAGGGAGTAAAATCGGGTTTATCCTGAAAAAAATCAGAAAGGTCCGTTGCAGTAGCATCATAAAGATTAAGGTAGGGAATACCAAGAATGTTCCAAAAAGTTTTGAAAATGCTTCCAAAGCTTGTATGCTTATGAGAAACATAATTTCTTTTAGCATATGGAGATATAATCATTAGCAAACTACGATGAGCGTCAATATGATCAACACCGCTTTGAGAATCATCTTCAGTAATAAAAATTGCCATATTTTTCCAATAAGGAGTATTCGAAAGGAACTCAATAATGCGTCCAAGTGCAAGGTCGTTATCTGCCATATAGCTTTCCAGGAAGGGATAGCCGGCATGAGGTCTTTCTTCAGCTCCATGATCGTTAGGAAGCAATATAGTAAGAACACTTGGCATAGTTTTGCCTTTTCCAAGCCATTTTTCTTTAAATTCTTTAATGAACATGTCAGCTCTGAATTGGTCAGGAATAGCCATGTTATATGTTGCATAAGTTCTGGATGTTTTTTTGAAAAGTGGGGTGGGTAAAGGAAAATTTATCATATATTGAATGCCGGTGTATTTAAAGGTACTGTCATCATAATGAGGAGAGTGTTCAATGCTAAAGCCAAAATTGAAAAAGTCAATATTGTATCTGTCCAAATGATCCCAAATAGAGCCAGCTTCGTTATAATCCTCCGGATAAATAGCTCCACCTGAACCAACCATAGCCAGTGCTCCCGGAGCCTTTGAATCAATTCTAAGTGTTCGGTTTCGACCATAGCTTGCTGAAACGGAAGTTTCAACCCATTGATTAGGATATGTACAAGCCAGCCATCTATGACCATCAGCAGAGTGATCAGAATTAACATAGAAATTATCGCTAATCGCAAAAGTTTCAGACAATTTTAAATGATTTATCATTACATCGGAAGTAAACTTTGAAGATTGGTTCTTGTCTGAAATTTCAGCATTGTATCCAAATCGTGCAAGAGAAGCATCGCCTTTGCCATTTTTTAATTGCCCGAAAACTTCGTCATAAGTTCTGTTTTCCTTGGAGATAAAAACAATATATTTTATTGGAGACTCTTTTTCACCCGGATATAAAGGGATGGGGTGATTTTTTCGCTGATTTATAATGTCGTTTGATAATTTTGAAAATTTAAAATTATTGTTAATGACTTGTTGAGTTTCATTTTTGAGTTGATCATCTTTTGGGATATCCAGAACCGAGACCATTCCTTTCATAAGTTTTCCAATGTTATACCCTTCAGGACCGGGCTGCCAGTTCTTACCGCCGTTTGGTCCACTTCCAACACCTTTTGCGTTGGCAACAATCAATTTTTTGCCATCATTGCTAACTTTTAGTTTTGATGGGAACCATCCAACTGGTATATGTCCAATTACTTTTAATTGCTGAACATCAATTACTCCAACAGCATTAAGTCCGGATTCTGCCACATAAAGACGTTTCATATCCGGGGAAAGAGCCAAACCGAATGGTATTATACCTCTATACTTTTTCAGTCTTTCATCAACAGCCAAAGATATTTCTTTTATAATTTTATTATTTTTCACTTCAATAACTGATATGCAGTCATTGTTTCCATTGCTGACAAAAACATATTTATCACTTGAAACAACAGAATTAGGACTTGAGCCACCTACGGCAGGAAAACCTTCGACTTTTTGACCTACTAAAAAACCAGTCTTGATTTTTGCTGTTACTTTGGGATTGCTTTTGTCTGAAACATCAACAGCCCAAACAGAGAAAGATTCCGGTACGTTAGGATCACCAAGACCGGGAACTTCGACTGTATCATTTTTGTATCCATCTCTTGATTCTTTTGTGTTGTATGCAAACGCCGGGAAAGGAAGGGTTGTCTCTTTCAATCTGTTCTTATCAACACTTGGAAATACTTTGTAAGAAAAAACACCAACATTAGCAACATAGATATTCTTTTCATCAGGGGAGAGAGAAATTCCAAATGGATAGCGTCCAACATTAACCCTTGATATAATTTTTCTCGACTTAACATCTATAATGTTAACAAGAAAATTAATCTGGTCAACGCAATAAATTGTGCTGCCATCAGCTGTAAGAACTAAATCGCCTAAATATCCGTGAGAATAGTTTTGGTTATTCGTAGAAACAGAACAATCAATAGAACCAGCTGGCGAACCATCGCTTATATTAAATATATAGATTTTATTGTCCTGTCCACCGGCAACATAGACATATTGATTATTAGGAGAAATAGCCAGACCCATAAAGACAGAAGCCAAAACTCCTTTGTCAGTATCGTAGCTTGGGGGGATCTGTTGAACAGTTGGATTTTCGCTCAGCACATCTTTAATGATTGTTATGGAAAGAGGCGAAGTGCCACTGTTTGCTGTGATAGCAATAGAGTTATCATTACTTAAAACTAATCCATAGGGATGAGGAGCAGTGGTGATTTGTTTACCCCTTGGAGTTAGAAAGCAACCATGAGGTGTAATTGATATGCCGCTCTTATCTTTTATATTGGCATATGTTGATTGAGTGTCAGCAGGGGCAGTTATTAACCATATATTTTGCTCTGTTTTTTTTTCACAAGCAAAAAATAAAAAAAACATTAGAATTAGTATAATAAAATGTGATATATTTTTCAAAGTATTCATATGATTTAAAGTTAATAAAGAGACATCGTTAAATGAAAAAGTTAAAATAAATAAAGGTAAAAAAGCCCCAGAAATATATGTAAAGCTTTTCTGAGGCTTTCTAAAAAATAAATTTTATT
>CALHRB010000260.1 GCA_938038165.1 Candidatus Kapaibacterium sp.
AAAAAAACACAAAACCCGACTCTTTAAAAAAAAGTCGGGTTGAAAAAAAAACATTTTATGGCTTAAAAGCCTTTATCAATCATTATCCTTAAAGTTATAGTTCTTCCGGGATCGTAAACTCTTATCCCTGCTGAATATGGGTCACGAGCTGAAGATAAATAACGGCTGTATCTGTGATTAAGAAGATTGTCAATCCCAAAAACAAACTTAAAAGGCTGCACATCATAATCAATCGAAAGACCAATAGTATTCCAGGATTCAGATGGTATTTCCAATAGTTTTCGGTCAATCCTTTTTTGAGTGTTTTCCCATTGGTGATATATCGTTAAACCAATGCCAAAAACTTTTGGAAAAGTCAAAGTATTTATAATACTAAGCGGTGTAATTTCTGCAAGAGCTTGTTTGTTATTCTGATTCTCACCCCATACGAAGTTTGCCTGAGACTCAAACCATTCATATCTGAAACCAATATAGGCATTTGCTATAATTGCATCAGTATTTTTGTATGTTATTCTTGCCTTTTGTCCCGGAACTGTATCTGCAGCTAAATTTATATAATTCCATATATAATTACTGTTTAAACCAAACTTTAAAAACTCGGAAAAGCTGAAATCAAATCTTAAATTACTTTTTAATGGTTGTTTGAGTTCAGGATTTCCGATCCAGTTTGGTGTTTGCATCAAACGACGAAGAGAAATAAAGAGTTGCTCGGCGGCTGGGTTTGTTGTTGATATTTCTCCAGAAATAGAACTAGTGAAATTCTGCGTTAACTCCAGTCTGCTTGATAAATTTAAAGCCGCAACTATAAATATTCTTGAGTCAGCAGAATTTGGATCATATGCTTTGAAAATATTCAATGTTGAATCATCAGAAAAACCAGTATAAGCAAATCCCAATCGAGCATTTGCATAGACAAAATCCAGATCGACACCATAATTAGCTGTTGCAGTAATCTCCATAACATTGGGCAAGGCTTTGTTGTTGATTCTCATTGAATTCATTTTGCTCAATATATAATTATCTGCCTTCCAATTGCGAAAAGTAACATCGTAAAAATCACCAGTCAATCCGATAGTAAGATTTTTGGCATCGGTTTCCATCTCCATTGAATTATATGTCTTTCTTAAGCCATTATTCATCAGATGGGATGTATAATTCAAGTAAAACTTGTGGTTTTTGAATTTTGCAAAACCGCTTAAAAACATTGTTTCCCTTTCATCCATTCTTAAATATGGAAACAAAACATCTTTGCTACCACTTGACGTAAAACCGGCTTCAATATCACCAAATGAGTGCCTCAACGAGACTGACCAGTAATTGAATTTAGGTATGCTTGAAAATCCATAAAGAGAATCGAAACCTGACCCGTTTGCATCTTTATAGGGTTGACCAAAAGAATAACGAGCAACCAGTCCTGTTTTCATTCCTTCGGCAAGGATTTGAGCATCGTATTCACTCTGAGCTAATAGGTTGCCCGAAATTATCGAACGCAATCGAAAACCGTCATTTAGTTCTTTTCTATGGAATTCAACTTTACCATAGAGGGAAGAATTACTTGTACTTGATGTTCGAGCTAATTTGAAACCATCAATTTCAACGATATTCACTCGTGTTATTGGTGCATCCATTCTATTTGGACAGGCACATTGAATAATTTCACCATCGAGAGTTATGGCAATATCGTTTCGCTTAAATCCCTCAGAATAAAAATCCTGTGTTAATGCTCCACCTCGCTTAATCAAATTCATTCCATCTTTCGAAAAAATCAGGGACTGATAATCAGGATTGTATTGATAACTTTGCTGAAATTCAAATTGCCTCTGCCTAACAACTTCAATTTCTTTTGTTCTGTATGTTTTCAGGCTGTCCTCTGCTTTTACCGACAGGACACAAAAGTTCAAAGTAATAATAAATACTAATTTATATAATATATTCATAATTTTATTTTATTTATTAAACAAACATAAAAGCATTATTGACAAGCCCCCACCTAAAGTTTATAAGAGGGAACTCTTAATTGATTCTATCGAGAAAAATTAGAATAAGAAATAGTATGAATATCGAGGAGGCGGGCATGGAGGTTCGTTTTTGTCTGTTGATATCTCATCATTATCAAAAATTCCCATACCGAGGCTCAAATAATTTCTAATGCTGATGAAACTCTGTTTATCAAATATAAAGGTTATGTTTTCTTCGAATTTGATTCTTAATGATGGTAATTTATCTTTTTCATTATGTCGTTCCTTTTCTTCGTCGTTTTCTTGCAATTTTGCTTTTAGATGGCATCTTCCCTGACAGGTGTTTTTTGCTTTGTCCTTCTCAATACAGAGTTTTTTTACAATATAATTATGATTAAAATTATATTCCAGCCAGCAAACAATTCCTCTGCTACTGGAAATAAGAGTTACAGCAGTTAAAAAAATACAAATTATTTGTTTATATAACATTGATTTAACAAATAATTTAAATTGGAGTAATTTGTCCGATTAAAAATACAAAAAAAACAATAAAAATTTACTTTAAAATTACAATAAAATTAGCTATTAAGAAAAATGAATTCAAAACTTTTTCGCCGTGTTTTCTTTTCTAATTTGGAACTTTTAATTAATTTCCTTTCAGTATGAATAACAAATAATTTAATTAATATTATATGGATTATTTAGCATTGAGGATTAATACAAAAATATCCATAAGTATGATATTTTTTGTTCTGACTTTCTGCCAATTTTTATCAAAGGAAGTGATTGCGAAAGGCGACAGTCTCCTTTTTCATTTTGGACCTTTTGCAAGTTATAACCTAAACATTCACATAGCAGATTTTAATAAGTTGCCAGGTGTTCCCAACTGCTGTCCCCGATTCAGAACATCATTTGGCTCAGGTTATACCCTTGGTGCATTCATTGATTTTCCACTAAAGGAGGAACTTGGCATTGATTTAAGGTTAGCTTTTTCAGATTTTAGCAATAATTTAACTGAAGAGGAAAATATCGGTAATGTACGATTGAAGCAAACGACTCCTCCCTTTGATACATATACAGGAAATATAACAGTTGAACATCTTATAAAAGCAAAATTATTATCTATTGGATTGGAACCCTCGATTTATTTTACTTTTTTTGGTAATTTAAGGAGTTATCTTGGTTTTAAACTTGCATATTTTCTAACAAGCCAATTCGATCAGCGCGAAAAGATAATATCACCCGAAAATGTTGTATTTACTGATGACAGAATCATAAGAAATGACATATATAATCAGGATATACCTGAAATCAATAAATTTCAAGTTTTTGGATTGCTTGGAATATCATTCGACTTTCCTTTGGGCAGTGGTTTGATGTTAGCTCCGGAATTAAGATATTATCTTCCCTTCACTAAAGTAACATCAGTGGATTGGAGGATAGCTTCACTCAATATTGGTGCTTCGTTCAGGCTCCCTGTTTATAAAGAAAAAATCGAATTAAGATATGATACTCTTTACGTTCGAGACACAGTCAGCGTTTTTGATAACAAGATATTAGTTCCAGAATTTTCAATGATTGATTTTAAAATCACAAAATCCACTGCTAAAAAGGGAAGGATAGTGACCATTACAACTAAATACTCAGAGAAATATGAAAAGAAAATTCCAAAAATTGATCCTCCTGCTCTCGATTTAAAAATATTGGGGATGAAAATGAACAAGGAAATCATCCCCGAGCCGTTAATGGAGATTGAAGAAATCGAAACAACAGAAGAATATCCACTTCTTCCCTATGTTTATTTCAAAAGAGGAAAATCCGACCTGAATAACACTTCTATGAGGCTTTTTTCAAAGTTCGATATAAGCGATTTTAGTGAAAAAAATCTTAAATGGGATGCAATTGAAATCTACAAAGATTTGCTCAATATTAT
Organism: Candidatus Kapaibacterium sp.; assembly: GCA_938038165.1. Lineage (GTDB taxonomy): Bacteria > Bacteroidota > Ignavibacteria > Kapaibacteriales > UBA2268 > CALHRB01. The sequence continues at coordinate 3,892 of CALHRB010000260.1, forward strand.
AGGTAAAAGGCTAACAACTTACAAAAATGCAAACATTTTGTTAAAAGGATGTAATAACAACATTAATGAGGAGGAGAACAACCTGGAACTCTCCCAAAACAGAGCCGAGGCGGTCAAAGATTATTTGGTTAAAATCTGGCAAATAAATCCTGACAGAATTAAAATTGAAGCTCGGAATCTACCTGAAATTCCCACAAATAATTTAATCGAGGACGGACAAGAAGAAAATCAAAGAGTGGAAATTTCTGCATCTGACAAAAGTATCTTGCAAACAGTCAAATTGGATGAAATAATCAGAAAATCCAATCCACCGATTATTGCCTTAATTCCCTCCATCTATACAAAAATTGGTCTGAAAGGTTGGGATATCATTGCAGAGCAGGATAACAGTAAACTTATTTCATTCAACGGCTCAGCTGTCCCTGATACTTTGCTTTGGGATTTAGAAAGCAATATTATTCCCCGATTTGAGACACCCATAAAAATAAATCTCTCAGCCGAAGACATTTTGGGACAGAAAAATTCTATTGAAAAAAACATTGATATCAGACAAAAAACCATTAAAATCAAGAGAGAAATAATAAAAAATGACACTATCTTCAACAAATTCTCTTTAATTCTTTTTGAATTTGATAAATTTGAATTGAATGAGGCTCAGATTGATATAATTAAATCAATAAAACAAAATTTTATCAAACCAAATTCAATTGTAAGAATTAAAGGTTATGCCGACAGAATAGGAACTTCAGAATACAACAAGGAACTCAGCAGAAAAAGATGCGAACAAGTTGCAAAAGCCCTTAATCATAATCCAAATTTAGTCAGAATTGAGCCTTATGGAAGCGATACTTTGATTTTCAATAACAATCTGCCATTCGGCAGGAGCTACTCAAGGACAGTTCAAATATGGATTGAAACCCCGGTTGAAAGTAAAAAATAATAAAAAAATTTTAAGACTGACTTGTAACTTTTTAAAGTTCTTGGGTGTCTTTGATTTAACTTAAAAATAATAATCAAAATGTTTGGTAATAAACATAAAGCGGAAGAAAAGGAAGTTCAAAAAGCAATCGAGCAACTAAACAAAGGCAGTGCTGAAGCTTTTCATATCCTGTACGAAAAATATAGGAACAATATCTATAAGTTCTGCCTCAGGATGCTCAATAATGTTGAACAAGCCGAAGATGCTTTTCAGGAAACATTTTTAAAAATTTACGAACATAGTAGCGAATTCAAAGGTGAAAACTTTTCTGCTTGGGCTTACAAAATTGCTCGAAATACCTGCTTAAATTACCTTAGAGCAAAGAAAGAATTCATATCTTACAACGATGAATTCTACGAGCAAATTGATTATCAAAAACAAGATGTTGCATTGAGCGAATTAATCAAAAAAGCAATTGCTCAACTGCCTATCCCATTTCGCGAAGCCCTGATTTTAAGAGAATACGAAGACCTCCCTTATCAGGAAATTGCAAACATTTTAAATATAGATTTATCACTTGCAAAGATCAGAGTTCATCGTTCAAGACTCATTCTCAGAAAAATTTTAGAACCTTTGAAAAAGGAAATCTATGAATCCAGATGATTTAATAATGAAGTATATTGATGGCGAGCTTAGCTTTTCTGAAGATGAAGAGCTGAGAAACATGACTTCGCTTCATCCAAAAATCAAAGAGGATTTTGATTTAGATATCTATATCCATTCAGCTATTTACGATGATTCCAGATCTATTTCCCCATCACCCGAATTAGTGAGCTCCACTGAAGACAAAGTCCTGATGAAAATTTTGTCTTCTCAAAAAAATATTCACTCCAAAAAAATGACTAAAAGAAAAATCTATGCTTACGTAGCAGGTGTCGCAGCTTTAATTTTAATAAATTTCATCTATTTGGGTGATAATTTATCTCTCAACGATTCCAGACTCTCTCACCTTAAAGAACAGATGAATTTATTTACCCCATCCATCATTTCCGAAGAGCAGTCAAATAATCAAACACAAAAAGCTATCGCCGAAAATATCAATGTTACAAAAACAAGCCCAAAAAATATTCAAAATTTACCAATTATCAATTTGACCATAGTTGAAACAGATAATGGAACAGAACCAAATCAAAACCTTAACATTTCAACTCATATAGATGATAATGATAATTCCTCATTTTTGAAAGAGTTTGCAACAAAACAAAATCAGGATATTTTAAAAATTGACATTTCTCAGGATTTTGTGTTCTATAAAGAAGAAACAATGATTGAACATTCTTTAACACAACCAATGTTAAACCTTCAAACTTCACTATTGAATCTGTTTCAGCCAGCAACCGATTTATATTCACAAAGGAGCGACATTCAGTTTAGTTCGTTTTTCGGAACTGATATATACAGGAATGGCATACCTGACAAAAAAATCGGCATTTCGCATATATCACAGTCAATAGCCTATTCTATCAACAATGATCAAAGAATCGGCATTGAAATGGGTTATACCGAATACTCCTACGAACAAACGGTAAACGTACTGGTTCCCTTTGGCTCGATAAATGACGAAAAATTTATCATCACTCAGTTCAATAACGATAATGAAAACGATTTGATACTTTATCCCATAAAATTTCACAAAAATCAGCAGGTTTTCTGGGGGGCGGCATTCTACGAAGAATCACTGATTTCCAACGAATTTCTTAGCCTTGTCGGAAGATTTGGGGGAGGAACCACGAGCGACGGTCCTCTTGGGTACACAAGACTATTTGCAAAAGTAAACATAATGAAAAATTTATCCATTAATCTTGGCTCCGAGGGAAGACTTTTCTTAGGCAGAGTGCCTGAATTGAACTCCGAAAAAGGCTGGAAATCATCTGTCTCATTAATTTATGGATTCCAATTCAAATTCTAATAGCAACACATAATTTAATATTATGTTAAATAATTCAAAAAATTTTAAAATAAATGTTTATATTTGGAACTTCATATTTTTTATCGTTTTTTATTTTTATTGGAGGATTAATGAAATTGTTACAGCAATTTAAATTTTCTATATCATTGTTTATTTTGACAGGGTTCTTAGCTAGCTTACCATTGTTCGGTCAGGAAGCACTACCCCTTCATAAAGCCAGTTTCCACAATTTTAAGGAAATTGAACCAGCGAACGTTTCCTTGAAAACAATTACAAATTTACCGCCAAAATCATTGACAGTAAATTTTAGAGTACTTGATTCTCTTGCAAATGCCTATTCATACTTTACCGAAAGTCAACAACCTTTCATTTACTATTCTCCAAAGAATCTTCTTGCAACAATCAAAAGAGGATATTTTGATCTTGAAAAGACACCGGGTTACACAGGAACACACACAAAGGATAATTTAGTTATATTAAAATCTTATGACTATGGCAAGACCTGGTCTGAACCAATTTTGGTTTATAATTCAAAAGCTCCAAATGTCGAGAGGGATTATAACGCAAGATACCCCAGCGTTTACGCATTTGAATATGATGATATTATTCACTTTGCATACACTTCACCTGCGACTGGCGGAACAGGATGGAGAGGATTTATTAACGGTATTTTTGACAGCCTTGGATTCTTCATTACTCTTTCAAAAACATTTACAATTGATGGGCAAAATTATAACTGGGGCGGAACAGATTCAAAGATCTACGCTACAACTGCTAATAATGATCCAATGGCTCTTGCAATAGGTTCTATAATGCCTCCCGGAGG
>CALHRB010000261.1 GCA_938038165.1 Candidatus Kapaibacterium sp.
TGGCTGGTCCGCCAAAATTGGCTTTTAACTTATATCCATTATAAATCGGTGGATTATGACTTGCGGTGATAACAATACCAAGGCTTACTGCTTTATTTTTTGTATGATAAGAAACCTGAGGCGTTGAAGCAAATGAAGAGGAAAGATGAACTGTGATGTCCTGCCAAGCAAGAACTTGAGCTGTCTCCTCAGCAAACTCTTTTGACAAAAATCTTGTGTCGTAACCAATCACAACTGAAGGATTTTCAGGAAAATATTTCTTTAAATATTTTGCAGTTGCCAGAGCCACAAGCCGAAGATTCTCAAAAGTAAAATCACGTGCGATAACTCCACGCCAACCATCAGTTCCAAATACTATCATAATCTTATCTCTTAAAAATTGTTTTTAAAATTTAAATTTTGAGTAATGTAAAATACTTGTTTATATTTTTTTTTCAAACATTAAAATAAAAAAAATCCAGCCTGGCAGTATCAGGCTGGATTTTATTTAAAAAATTTTAGAGAAACACAGTATATTCTGTCAAACCGGAATAAATGGAATCATCGCTCAAAGCTTCTTCTATTCTCATCAACTGATTATATTTGGCAACTCTATCGGTTCGGCTTGGAGCACCGGTCTTAATCTGACCAGCATTTGTTGCAACGGCAATATCTGCTATTGTTGTGTCTTCTGTTTCGCCAGACCTATGAGAAATTACAGTTCTATAGCCATTTCGATGAGCCATTTTTATTGTTTCGAGAGTTTCTGTTAACGTTCCGATTTGATTTACTTTAATCAAAATTGAATTGCCAACTTTTTCCTTTATGCCTCTTTGGAGGAATTCGGGGTTTGTAACAAAGATGTCGTCTCCTATAAGTTGAATTTTATTACCAAGTGTTTCAGTCAGCTTTTTCCAGCCTTTCCAGTCGTTCTCGCCAAGACCATCCTCAATAGAATAGATTGGATATTTTTTACAAAGTTCAACATACCAGGTAATCATTTCGTCGGATGTTTTGTATTCTCCTGTAGATTTGAACATTTTATATCTGTCGCCATCAACCATTTCGCTTGCTGCAGTGTCAATAGCAAGCAAAATATCCTGAACGGGTTTATAACCTGCTTTATCTATAGCTTCCAAAATCACATCGAATGCCTCTTCGTTTGATTTTAAAGAAGGTGCAAACCCGCCTTCATCACCGACAGAGGTTGAAAGTCCTTTTGATTTTAATACCTTTTTCAAATTATGGAAAACTTCAACTCCCATTCTCAAAGCTTCCTTAAATGATGGAGCCCCTGCCGGAACAATCATAAATTCCTGTATGTCAACATTGTTATCAGCATGCTTACCCCCGTTTAAAATGTTCATCATTGGCGTTGGAAGTATTCTTGCATTCACACCACCTAAATATCTGTAAAGAGGCATCATAAACGACTCTGCCGACGCCTTGGCAACGGCAAGAGAGACTCCAAGAATGGCATTTGCACCAAGGTTGGATTTGTTTTTAGTTCCATCAAGTTCAATAAGCATATTGTCAATCTGAACTTGCTCAGAAGCATCAAATCCTTCCAGGGCATCGGCAATCACAGTGTTAACGTTTTCAACAGCTTTGGATACTCCATTTCCCAAGTAACGATTTGAATCACCATCACGAAGCTCGCAGGCTTCATTTTCGCCTGTGCTTGCACCGGAAGGAACTGCAGCAAGTCCTATCGAACCATCGTCCAATACAACCTCGACTTCGACTGTAGGATTTCCGCGTGAGTCAAGTATTTCCCGTCCGTAAATATCAATTATTAAAGAACCCATAAATTAATCTTTCTGTATGTTTTTAATAAATTTATTAAAAGTTTAGATTTTCTATCTTTTCGGCAAGCTTGAAATCCAATTCGGTCAAACCGCCCTGATCGTGTGTTGTTAATGTTACCCTGAGTTTATTCCACCCATATATTAACAAATCGGGATGATGATCAAGTGATTCTGCAAGAACTGCAATTGCATTCAAGAAGCCCACAACTGCAGCAAAATTCGGGGCTACTAATTCCCTCTCGATGGAATCGCCTTTTCTTTGCCATTTGGAAAATTTTTTTAAATAGATATTTATATCTTCTTCTGATAGTTTTGTTGGTCTTGGCATAGAATCTTTTCTATAAATGTTTTCGAAGAGCTTCTTCAATCTTTGCTTTTGGAACTGCTCCAATGATTGTGTCAACAACTTCTCCGTTCTTGAATATTAAAATAGTTGGTATGGAGCGAATACCATATTGCATAGCTGTTCTTTGGTTATTGTCAACATCGAGTTTGGTAATCTTGGCTCTTTCGCTGTATTCATTTGCCAATTCCTCTATTGATGGCGCTATCACCCGGCATGGACCACACCAGGTAGCCCAAAAATCAATTAAAACTGGCACATTTGATTTCAGTACCTCGTTTTCAAAATTATCATCTGTTAAATGAATGGGTTGTGGCATACAATTTCCTTCTAATTTTATATAATATTTAGTTAAACAAATATAAAAAAAAATCCTCAAAAATACCGAGAATTCAACTACTAAGACTTTATTTAAAATATAATATTTTTGTCTTTTATATTAATTTTCATTAAAAATCGGCAAGAAATTAAAACTTGAAATAAAAAAAATAAATTATAACTGTTTATTTAATGAATTTTGTATTAATCCCAGGGACAATTAATAGAAATTTGTTTAGTATTTAAAAGATTATTATAAAATTTTGGTTTCAATTTTTTCATTAAATACTCAAGAACACCGTTAATATTCCCTTCAGGAATTTCAGCCCAGGAAATCAGAACTCCTAAATGGAAAAATGCTCTTATTGCTAAATTATTTCTGTTCGTGATTATTTCATCAGTAATAGTGCCATAGCCAACACGGAGTACTTTTCTTTCATTTTCTCCCGTCCAAATCACATAAACGCCTTTCAGCCCGATAATACTCGGGTGGTCAGCTATTACTTTATCCAAATAACACCAAATATCACCTTTGCATTTATACCAAATTACCTTCATTTTAAACTAATTTACAAATTCAACATTCAAGCGAGAGCAAAGTCATCATAGCAATTGCAGCTGTTTCTGCTCTCAATCTTCTGTTTCCTAAATTTATTGGAATAGTTTTTGGATTCTTTTTAATAAAATTTACTTCCGCTTTGCTGAAACCGCCTTCCGGTCCAACTAAAATTAGATTTGTTCCTTTTCTATAGTTTTTATTATATGTTTCACCATTAATATCTGCCAAAAAAATTGAATCGAAATCATTGATTTTTTTTTCTAAACTTAAAATGTCAGTTGGAGAATATATCTTGATAAGTTCAGATCGTTGACATTGTTTCAATGCTGCCAGAGATTTTGTTTGAAGCCTTTCGTGATTGATAGTGCTTTTCTGACAGTTTTCAGTAATTAAAGGAATAAATTCTTTCGCTCCCAGTTCAATGCACTTTTCTAATGCAAACTCCATTCTCTCTCGATTTTCTAAAATTGATAATCCAATAGAAATTTTGAAATCCAATTCGCCGGTATTTTCAAAGAACTCAGCATCTCTAATAATTAGCTGATTTTTTTGAAAATAACTGATATATCCCAAAAGGGTTAAACCACGTCCGTTGGTTATCATCACTTTTTCGCCAACTCTTAGCCTCAAAGCTTTCAAATGCTTAAGTTCATCAATATCGAAAAAGTAGTCTTGAACCCCTTTTTTAAGCTTAGGATGGAAAAGACAGTGCATTTAAAAATTAATTCACAACAATAAACTTCTTAATAATATAATTTTTACTATCTGTTAGCTTAAAAAAATATGTCCCGCTCAAAAAATTATCAAGAGAGAATTCATAAACTGCCTCTTTTTGACCAATATGGATATTATTATATTTTTTTATAAGATTCCCCTTGTAATCTAATAATTGAACTTCTGCACCAGGATCAAAATTACCATTGATTTGAACTGATATCTTATTTTCTGCGGGATTTGGGTAAATATCCCCAACTGAAATAGTATTATAAATATTTGCAACTTTTTCAACAGATAGCAAATTCTCGTCTAAAGGAATAAAAGCAGAATAAACATTCAGATTGCCGTCGTTTGTCCTTCCGTCTGCCCAAACAGGTATGGCATAGTAATCGGTTACGAGCACCTGATTATATTCTCCTATACCAAAGCTATTGTTCCTTATTCCAACTTTCGAGAAATTTGTTTCCAAACCTGTAATTTTGTAATTTTTCATAAAAGTCTTACCGCCATCGAAAGAGGCAGTCATATAATAATGAGCATTGCTGTCTGTTGAGTCATTTCGTCTGTCGTACCAGCAAATCACTACCACTCCTCTGTTATTTACTGTTATCGAGGGATAATACTGATTTATTTTCATGCCCTT
>CALHRB010000262.1 GCA_938038165.1 Candidatus Kapaibacterium sp.
CAAGCTGTTCCTTCATTTTATTTTTATTGCCGGTGGGTAGAAATTCAAAATCTTTAAATTTCAAACCTGATATTATTCATGCTCATGACTATCATACTGCCTTTACAATGGCATTTCTTAAATCTCATTACAGATATGACCCACTTTTCAACCAAACAGCTGGTGTTTACACTATTCATAATTTAGCTTATCAAGGATGGTTCGATCCTGACAGAGCTATGTTTTTCTCAACTTTTGGGATAAAGGAATTTTATCCGGGCTGTTGGTTTGAACATTATGGGAAAGTTAATGCTATGAAGACTGGTATTATGTTTGCTGACAAAATAACTACAGTTAGTCCAACATATGCAAATGAGATCAGGTCGGGATTTAATAGCGAAGGCTTACAAGATGTTCTCAATCTCAGAGGTGCTGATCTGATCGGAGTTCTCAACGGAGTTTTATATTCAGAATGGAATCCTGCTGTGGACGAACATATCTACTTTAATTATCAATCTGAATCTCTTAATTTAAAGCAAGAGAACAAGGCTTGTTTTCTGAGTCAGCATAAAATTAAAGAAATAGATGATTTTGATATCCCTCTTGTTGGTATGATTAGTAGATTGACAGAGCAAAAGGGGATAGATTTGTTGATTGATAAACTTGAATATTATCTGGATAATAATATTTTCAGATTTGTTCTGCTCGGATCTGGAGAAGTCAGATATTCTGATTATTTTAAATATATTCAATGGAAATATCCAAGCAAGGCTTTAATTCATTTAGGTTATAATAATTCTTTGGCTCATCAGATAGTAGCCGCAAGCGACTTTTTGATTTTACCTTCAAGATTCGAGCCATGCGGTATGACTCAGATGTTTGCTTTAAAATACGGCACTATACCTATTGTCAGGCAAACTGGTGGTTTAGCCGATACTGTTTTCGAATACATACCAGCATTAGGAACAGGCAATGGCTTTACTTTTTGGCACTATAATTCAGATGATTTTGCATATGCAATCAGAAGGGCGCTATCAATTTATCATCAGGAACCACATTGGACATTAATCCGAAAGAATGCTATGGCTTGTGACTATTCATCAAGTCGCTCGGCTCTTGATTATTTAAAAGTTTTTACTTGGGCATTGGAAAAGGTTAGATAAATATTCTTTAAAAGCAATATATTTTTTTTGATTTCGTATTATGTGTTATATTTATTGATTATTATTTTAGGAGAAAATAATGGAAAATTTAACTAAACAAACATTCCTCAAAAAAGTATTTGATTACGAAAATAAAACAGAATGGGAGTTTCAGGGCGACAAACCTTGCATAATTGATTTTTATGCAGATTGGTGTGGTCCATGCAAAATGGTTGCTCCAATTATGGAAGAGCTTTCACAGGATTATAAGGGTCTGGTTGACATCTATAAAATAGATACCGAAGTTGAGCAAGAGCTTGCCTCAATATTTGGTATAAGGAGCATTCCTTCGGTTCTATTCGTACCGGTTAATGATAAACCAAGAATGGCAGTCGGAGCTATGCCGAAAGAAGGCTATCAGTCTGCAATTAAAGATATTTTTGGCATCAATCCGCCAATCAAGAACTAAATTTTAGGGCTGTCTCATAAGGAATTATTAAGTTAATCTAAACAGGATTTACTTAATATTCTGTGAGACAGCTTTATTTTATTGTTCACCTTTAATTTTTTTAAATCATATTGAGTTCTTTGCCAACTTTAATAAAGGCATATATAGCATTATCAATCATTTCAGTTGTATGTCCGGCAGAGAGTTGCACTCTTATACGGTCTTTTCCTCTTGGAACAACAGGAAACGAAAAAGCAATCACATAAATTCCCTCATCAAGCATTTTGTTGGCGAATTCTACTGCCAACTGGGAGCAATTGGGGTATTTGCCAAACATGATAGGAACAATGGGATGTTCCCCAGGGATGATATCAAAACCAGCAGCCGACATTTCTGTTCTAAATTTTTTTGTATTTGCTTCGAGTTTATCCCTAAGTTCAGTGCTTTCAGTAAGTAAATCAATAACTTTGATAGTAGCCGTAACAGTTGCAGGAGGAACTGTGTTAGAAAAGAGATAGGGTCTGGCTTTGTTTCTCATCCAATCAATAATTTCTTTATGTCCGGATATACAACCACCGGAAGCCCCCCCAAGAGCTTTTCCGAAAGTAGTAGTAATGATATCAATTTTCCCCATAACATTTTTGAATTCGTGTGTGCCTCTACCGGTTTTTCCCATAAATCCAGTAGCATGACTGTCGTCAACCATAACGAGTGCATCATATTTTTCTGCGAGAGCAACAATTTCGTCTAATTTGGCAATATCTCCATCCATAGAAAAGCATCCGTCGGTAGCAATCATTTTGAAACGACAACCCTTTTCAATGGCTTCTTTAAGACATCTTTCCAAGCCTTTCAGTTCCTTGCCGGTTGAAGGGTCAAGACCTATTTCATCGCTCATATTTCCGTGACTGTAAATCCATCTTTGAGCCTTGCAAAGCCTGATACCATCAATAATTGATGCGTGGTTTAAGGCATCGGTTATGATTGCATCTTCTTCTGAGAGTAATGGCTCGAAAACCGCTCCATTTGCATCAAAACAAGAAGAGAACAATATTGTATCTTCGGTTCCAAGGAATGTACTTACTTTTTCTTCGAGGATTTTGTGAATGTCCTGTGTTCCGCAAATGAATCGGACAGATGATAATCCGTAACCACGCTCATCAATTCCTTCATGAGCTGCTTTAATTAGATCAGGATGAGATGATAAACCAAGATAGTTATTTGCACAAAAATTTAAAACTTTTTTCCCCTTGACGAATATTTCTGCTCCCTGGGGACTTACAATTATTCTTTCGTGTTTATACAATTTCTGTTCCTGAAGCTTTATAAGTTCACTCTGTAAATATTCTTTCATTTTCCCGAACATTGTTTTTCCTTACTAAGTTATAATTAAATAATTCAAAATTAAATAATTTCCTCTATAAACCAAAATCGAGATTATTGATTAGCTAAGTCAATTCCTGAACTTATGATAATAAAAATTTGCTTGAAATGATAATTCTGATTCGTTTTTTTACATAAGTTTGGGGTTGGTCTGTTTTTTTAATAAATTCTTTTTTAATCTAAAAGTTTCGAGGATTGAAAAAAACAGCTTGAATAATTATACAGAAGTTAAAATAAAACTGACATGTAAATAAAAAGGGCGAACCTGCGCTCGCCCCTTTTTGAATTAATTTATTGATATAGCTGGGAAGTATCAACATAAACATCGTAGGTTTTAATTAAATCACCATCCATAAGAAACAGATTACAGAACTTAACTGACAATTGGGTTTCATTATGTCGTGTGTATTTAACTATTCCCCAACTGACTATTTTATCTTTTTCGATTAAAAAACCAGTCGGAGTATGTTGAATTCGCTTAATGCTATTGAAAAAATTTTCTACGAACGCTGCGATATTATCCCTTCCAACGACAGCAGGATTATTACCGAAAATAAATTCCCCATCAGAAGAAATGTAATCAGCGAATGCATATGCATCCATTTTATCTATTGTAGCATAAAGATTTTTTAACCATTCAGGCATAAAACTATAATGAAAGTTAAACAACAGTAATTTCTTTGCAAAGATAAACATCTTGGATTGTGTTTAGCAGTTTAACACCTTCGTTCATTGGTCTTTGGAAAGCTTTTCTTCCTGAAATAAGACCCATGCCTCCGGCTCTTTTGTTGATTACAGCAGTAACAGTGGCATCCTGAAAGTCATTTTCACCGGAGGCACCTCCGCTATTAATCAATCCAGCTTTACCCATGTAGCAATTAGCGACCTGATATCTACATAAATCAATTGGATGGTCTGATGTTAATTCCGAGTAAATTCTTTTGTCGAGTTTGCCGTAACCCGAGCCTCCCAAATTGAGTGCAGTGTAACCACCGTTATTTTCGGGGAGTTTTTGTTTGATGATATCAGCCTGCAAAGTAACTCCCAGATGATTTGCTTGACCAGTCAAATCGGCAGAAACGTGATAATCTTTGTCTTTTTTGAACTCAGGATTTCTTAAGTAGCACCATAAGATACAAGCCATACCAAGTTCATGAGCATAAGAAAAAGCTTCGGCAATTTCAACAATCTGACGAGAGGCTTCATCCGAACCGAAATAAATTGTTGCTCCAACAGCGGCTGCCCCCATATCATAAGCCCTATCAATAGTTCCAAAAAGTATTTGGTCGAATTTATTAGGAAAGGTCAATAGCTCATTATGATTGATTTTTACAATGAAAGGAATTTTGTGGGCGTATTTTCTTGCGACCATTCCAAGCACTCCATAAGTTGATGCAACTGCATTACAACCACCTTCTATTGCAAGCTTGACAATATTTTCAGGGTCGAAATAAATAGGATTTTTAGCAAAACTTGCACCACCGGAATGCTCAACACCCTGATCAACAGGCAAAATTGACAAATAGCCTGTTCCTGCAAGCCTGCCGGTATCGTAAAGCCATTGTAAATTTGTTAGAACTCTGTTATTTCTATCTGATTGGGCAAATACTTGGTCAACGAAATCAGGGGATGGTAATGTTAACTGCTCTTTCTTGATTTTTGGAGTATCAAAATCCAGCAGATAACTATCTTTGTCGCCGAGAAGTTCTCTTATTCTTTCTATCATAAGGATCTCCTTTCAATTAATTTAGAAAAGTAATTTTTGTTTTTTTGACTGATTACAAAGTTATTAATTTGTGGGGAAAGATAAAATTTTGATTAGAAAAATTCAAAAAAATTTTGTCATTTTAAATCTGGTAAATATTTTGATAATGATTATTTGTTAAATTATATTTTTATTGTTCTAATAATTGGATATGTTTTGAATCAATTACTAAAAACAATTAATTTTCTATTATTTTTTTTATTTTTTTTTCTCAGTATCAATTTATATCCACAAACCCTGACAGGCAACAAAGGAAGTATTAATTTACTAACAAGTTTTGGGCTTAAGTCATCTGCAAGTTATTATGCAGTTAATGGGAACAATGTTATTGAATTAATTGATTCAAACCGAATTGAAAATAATATTTATACATTTGATTTACGAAATTTCATTTTTGATCTCGGAGTTAGATATTCTATATCAGATGAATTACAGTTTCAATTTGATGTTCCAATAAATTACTCTAATTTGAAAGAAGTTTTTTTGAAAGATACTAACGTAGAAAGCACATCTTTTGGCAGAAGAAGAACCAGAGCAGATCTATCATATGTTTTACCAGAAAATTATCAATTTAGAATTTTGTATCATTTGCTCAAAGGCAAAGTCAATACATTTGTTTCAGCGGGATTAATTATTCCACCATGTTTCAAAAATGGTAAACAAAATAATGGGGACTTTCTTTATTTTTCGTCATTTCAATTTCCTGTTGGAATTACTTCGAATTTTGTATTAAATGATGACTGGGTTGAGGCGGGCGTTGCTTATTTTTTCCGAACTGATGATTTCTCAGATGAATTAAAAATTCATTTAGAAGGAGGTTTTTCAACAGTACCAGACACAAAGTTAATAGGTATGCTTGATTATTTAATTAATATTGATAATCTTGATGATAATGGTATATTTAATATTAGACAAAATCCATTTATTGAAAACTATTTATATTTAGGAGCACAATTTTCAATAAAGCTTCATAAAAAAATCGAGACTTCCATTTCATATAATGTTAGTATTCTCGGGAAGAATTCATGGAGTTTTGGAATTTTTGGTTTTAAGGCTGACTTCTCGATTAATTAACCGAAAGTGATCCATCCTCAGAAAATTATGAATTTATTTTAATCAATAATTCATTGAAATTAATCAATAATAAACATAACTTGCATGTCTTATATTTTTTTTAAGTTCAACTAAATTAAAGGTGTTTATGATTTACATAAAAAAAATCATCAAAAAAAACTTTAATCTGCTGCCAATGAGAACTAAGTTTCTGATTTTTCTTTTGTTTATTATTCAATTTTCTATATCAGATGGTGTAAAAGTTTCTGCAAAAAATGAAATTCTTTCTATTTCAGAAAATGTATTCGATTTATCAAAATATTTTGTTTACACTGAAACAGGCAAAGCTTCTTGGTATGGAAAAAAATTTCATAACAGAAAAACTGCAAGTGGCGAGATATACAATATGAATGAATTCACTGCGGCTCACAAATCTCTTCCTTTTGGAACAATCGTCAGGTTAAACAATTTAGAAAACGGCAGAAGTTTTATTGTTAGAATAAATGACAGAGGTCCGTTTATCAGATCAAGGATTATTGATTTATCATATTCAGCCGCATTAGAAACCAATTCAATGGGAACTCCATTAGTCAAAATTGAAGCATTAAAGAATAATGAATCTGAAATTATCGAAAAATTACCAAACACAAATTACTATTTTTGTTATTCTTTTAATTTGCCATTAGTAACTCTACCCGAAGGGACATTGAAAAAATTGGCATCGAGTATAGATTTTGATGAATCAATAAATCTTTACAAAAAATTCACCGAACTTTACCCCGCCAAAAAAATATACTTAGCTGTTGAAACAAGTTATTTAGATGACAAGCAAAATCCAGTATTTTATTATATCTGCCATTACGATCCTTCTAATTTCAAGCCAAATCTTCCTATTGCAGATAATTTTACTAATTAGAATATACTTTTCAGAAAACAAGGGAAAAGTTCTGATCATTAATTTTTTTTAATATTAGATCAATTTGACTGCTTTTCTTAGATGTGCAATCTCTTGTTTGGTGAGACGGCGAAACTCGCCTCTTGCTAAGCCAGAGACGGTTACATCGGCATAAGACTTTCGATCGAGCTTTTTTACCTTATAACCAAATGTTTCAAAGATTTTCTTAACCTCTCGGTTTTTTCCTTCTTTCAGTTTTACGTAAACTAAGGAATTATCAGATGGGTCAATTACTATTTCGCAAGGACTGCTTTTGAAATCTTCTGTAATAACACCCTGAGATATTTTTTTTGCGTCAGTAAATTTTAGTGGCTTATCAAGACCTGCTAAATAAACCCTTTCGATTTGATACTTAGGATGCATCAATCTGTTTGCTAATTCTCCATCATTAGTTAAAATCAAAACTCCAGTTGTATTTCTGTCGAGACGCCCCACAGGAAACAACCTGAATTTAGTTTTAACCAGGTCCATAATAGTTTTTCTGTTTTTTTCATCACTAACTGTTGTTATAGTGTCTTTTGGTTTGTTAAGAAGAATATATTCTAACTTTACTGATTGCTTTATAGGATTTGAGTCTATATGAACTTTATCGTCTGGAAGAACTCTTCTTGATAAGTTGGTTTCTATAATGTTGTTAACTTTAACTCTTCCGTTTTTTATGATTTCGTCAGCTTGCCTTCGTGAGCAAAAACCCGAGTCTGCAATATACTTATTCAGTCTAATGCCTAAGTTAGCATCTTTTTCTGTTTTCGTAGATTTTATATTTGTATATTTATTTTGTGTCTTTTTCACAACACTTCCCTGAACTATGATTTTCGATTACTACACTTTTTTTGACCCTGAGAGTGTCAGGTAAACTGGGACTTACATATTTTATCCCAAGTGAAAGACCTCTAAGAATAAGAATAATTGCAAGAGCAGCTATTCCGACCGGGAT
>CALHRB010000263.1 GCA_938038165.1 Candidatus Kapaibacterium sp.
AAACATAATTATTTCCAATATTCTCTATCGAGACTTCTGTATTGAATAGCTTCGCTGATATGCTCAATTTGAATATTATCCTTATTGGCAAGATCTGCAATAGTCCTTGCGACTTTTAGTATTCTGTCGTAAGCTCTGGCAGACAAACCAAGCTTTGTCATTGCAACTTTAAGCAGTGATTGAGATTTTTCATCCAAAATACAATATTTATGTAAGTCCTTTGAACTCATATCTGCATTTTTGAATTTATTTTTTGATTTCTTGAACCTTTCCTGCTGAATAAGTCTTGCATTAACCACTCTTTTTCTGACATCTTCGGAAGTTTCACCACTTTGTTTTGAACTTAAATCCTGATATTTCACAGCAGGCACCTCAACATGAATGTCGATCCTATCAAGCAGTGGTCCCGAAATTTTTGAAAGATATTTTTTTATCATCGTCGGAGTGCATGTGCATTCCTGCACCGGATTTCCAAAATTACCGCAGGGACAAGGATTCATAGAACAAACCAGCATAAAGTTCGCCGGATATTCTATTGACATCTTTGTTCTTGATATATTAATTTGCTTATCCTCCAGAGGTTGTCTCAAGACTTCAAGAACATTTCTTGCAAATTCTGGCAATTCATCAAGAAAAAGCACTCCGTGATGAGCCAATGAAATTTCTCCGGGTTTTATTTTATTTATTCCCCCACCGACCAACGCGGCATCGGAAATAGTGTGATGAGGCGAACGAAATGGGCGAACAGTTACTAACGCCTCTTTGTCCTGGAGTGTTCCGGCAACAGAATGAATCTTCGTTGTTTCGAGCGACTCTTCAATAGTCATAGGTGGAAGAATTGTCGGGATTCTTTTGGCAAGCATTGTTTTGCCGGAGCCGGGTGGTCCTATCATTAATAAGTTATGTCCACCAGCTGCAGCTACTTCCAGACTTCGCTTTACATTTTCCTGTCCTTTAACATCTGAAATGTCCAGTATATTTTTTGAATTATTATTTCTGAATATCTCTGAAATGTCAACTTTTCTGGGAAAAATTTCGATTTCTTTGTTAAGATATGAAACAGCTTCTTTAAGATTGTTGACAGGGATGACTTCTATTTCGTTAACAAGAGCAGCTTCGTTAGCATTGTCGGCAGGAAGAACTATCCTTTTGAAGCCGGAATTTTTGGCTTCCAATGCAATTGAAAGAACGCCGTGTACAGGTCTTAGAGTTCCTTCGAGCGATAACTCACCCAAAAATAAAGTCTCAGTGATTGAATTAGGCTGAACATATTCCATAGCTTTTAATATACTCAAAGCTATTGGCAAATCAAAGGCACTGCCCTCTTTGCGTATATCCGCCGGAGCTAAATTTATTGTAATTTTTTTAAGTGGGAAAACTAAATCTGAATTTTTTATAGATGCTGTAACTCGTTCACGGGATTCTTTTACGGCAGAATCCGGAAGACCGACAATAACAAAATTTGGAATAGCATTTTCGATGTGGCATTCTATTTCAATCAAATAGGCTTTTATCCCCATTATTGAGGCTGATTTAATATTCGAATACATTGTTTAACTCAGGATTTGCTTATTTGTTCATTTAATATCTTATTTACATACAACAACATATCGTAGTAGGTAACAATCCCGACAAGGTTATTTTCCCAATCAACAACGGGCAGACAATCAACTTTTTTCTTTATCATCAGTTCAATGGCTTTTTTAATGCTGTCCTCAGGATAGATAAGATATACTTCCGTTGTCATAACCTTTTTGAAATCATTAATTTTATTATAACCAATCTCACCGAACTCGTCCTCGAAATCATATAGTCTTCTCAAAGAATATTCCATCAATGTTCTTTCAGTAATCAAACCGACAAATTTTTTTCCATCAATAACTGGCACTTGTCTGACATTTTCTTCTCGCATTATTTCGTCCGCTTTATGAATAGTGTCGTCAATATTAACTGTAAAAACATCTTTAGTCATTATATCTGATATCTTGACTAATGCTGACATTTTAACCTCCATAAATCATAATAGTATAATAATGTAACTTATAAAATTTTACAACAATAAAAAACAAATAATTTTGTTTCTTTATTTTATTTGTGTTTTTCCAGATTGCTTTATTTTTTCGTTGATGGTAGCTTTAAAAGATTTTGCAAAAACAAAAAAAATTATAATTGTGGCACACCGCGGTTCTTCGGGGACTGCTCCAGAAAATACCTTGACTGCATTCAAAGAAGCTTTAGAAGCAGGTGTAAATATGATTGAGGCAGACATTCAAATTACTTCTGATTCCGAAGTTGTCGTCTTCCATGATAAAGCTCTAAGCAGAACGACTGATGGAAAGGGTTTTATAAAAAATCAAAACTTATCTGATATGAAAAAATTAGATGCCGGTTCTTGGTTCAACAAAAAATTTAAAGGCGAAAAGATTCCCTTGCTATCTGAAGTTCTAAATTTAATCAAAGACAAAGCCTACCTTAATTTAGAAATCAAAAATATAAACAACGGGAATTACCTTGAAAACTTAGACAAAATCTTAAATATTCTCTTTGAATTTCATTATCAGGACAAAGTTCTTATATCTTCTTTCTATTATAATTCATTAGATTTTATAAAAAAAGAATTTCCCGATATACCAACTGCTGCAATCAAAATTCCCAAAGATAAAAGGTTACCTTCGCAGATTGCAAATGAAATCAATTGTGATGCTTTTGTTTGCTCTATTTCCGAAATCAACCATGAAATTGCCCACGATGCAATTAATAATAATATTTATATTGGTATTTATTCAATTGATAATCGCAATGATTTAATCAGTGCCTTGAATTATAAAGCTAAAGCGATAGTTACAAATTATCCCGCAAAAATACTAACAGAATTAAAAAGATTAAATCTTCAATATTAACATTTTCCCCTCCTTTTTTTATGATATAAAACCTTAAGGCAAAAAACAAAGATATTTAAGGAAAACATAACTCTCACATATATTTGGTCTGACAGTTTTAAAATTATGATAATAAATTTTTAATTTGTTTGAAGCTAAATTCATAATTTTGTATTCTTTGATTATTAAAAATAAGGAAAACTAAATGTCTTATAATGTTGGAATAATCGGAACAGGTTATGTTGGGCTTGTAACAGGAACTTGCTTTGCGGCAACCGGAAATAATGTATTTTGTATTGATATCATTCCCGAAAAAGTTGAAAAATTAAAGCAGGGTATTTCACCAATATATGAACCCGGACTTGAAACCTTATTGCAAAGAAATATAAGAGAGGAAAGATTGCATTTCTCGACCGAATTAAGTAATGCTGTTGAAAATTGCAAGATTATCTTCCTTTGCTTACCTACCCCTCCCAATGAAGATGGTTCTGCTGATTTGCAACATGTTCTAAGAGTCGCTGGCGAAATTGCAAATATCATCAAGGATAAAAATCTTACTGAAAAGAAAATTATTGTTAACAAAAGTACAGTTCCAGTCGGTACAACCTCAAAAATCAGAGATATCATCAAAGAAATAATACCTGACAAAGATTTTGCTGTTTGCAGTAACCCGGAATTCCTTCGGGAAGGTTTTGCTCTCGAAGATGCCATGAAACCCGAAAGAATTGTTATAGGAACCGACGACAAAGATGCCGAAAACATATTAAGAGACCTTTATATTCCTTTTGTCCGCAGTGGAAATCCAATTTTTGTTTTCGATGAAAAAAGTGCAGAAGTAATAAAATATGCTGCAAATTCATTCCTTGCTGTGAAAATTTCTTTTATGAATGATATTTCAGCTTATTGCGAAGCAGTTGGTGCTGACATTGATAAAGTTAGACTTGGAATCGGTTCGGACAGCAGAATTGGAAAGAGATTTCTGTTTGCCGGTATTGGTTATGGGGGGTCTTGTTTCCCCAAAGATGTCAGGGCATTGATTCATTCCTCAAATTTGGAAAATATTTCGCTCGATATTGTTAAAGCTGCACAAACAGTAAACGAAAAACAGATTTCGAGATTTATCAACAGAATTTTCAAAAGGTTTAATTCAGACATAAAAAATTTGAAATTTGCTTTATGGGGTTTATCATTCAAACCTGATACAGACGATGTTCGGGAAGCTCCCGCTTTCAAAATAATTGATAAATTGATCGAAGGTGGAGCCGAAATTCATTGTTACGATCCTGAAGCCATGACTAACACTGAATTAATCTACGGCAGTAAAATTTCTTATGCAAAAAACATGTATCACTGTCTTGCTGATTCTGATGCTTTAATCATAGCAACTGAATGGACAGTCTTCAGAAATCCTGATTTCGGAAAAATCAAAAATTTAATGAAACATCATATTATTTTTGATGGGCGCAACCTTTTCTCTCTTGATGAAATGCAGGAATTACAATTTGAATATTATTCAATTGGCAGAAAAGACGTAAAATAAGTTAATTAACTTAATAAATTCTTTAACTGACACTGACATTTTTGCCGTGGCAGTGTTTGTATTTTTTGCCACTTCCACAAGGGCAGGGATCATTTCTGCCAACAGTTCTCTCGGTTTTTCTGTATGTCGAAACTTTAACTTCGTTTTGACTTTGGTCGCTACCTCCACCACCAGTTAAATAAGAAGGAATTTGAGAAGAATGGGTAAATCGCATAGAACTTGTATCAGTAACTGTTCTTCTCATTCTGGGTAGTCCATCAGGTCCTGTTTCCTGCTTGCCGGAACCACGATAACCAGCAGGCACCTTGCGTTCGACGACCCTCGGGAAATATTTCAAAACAAGATTAACAGATTCTTTGTTAATGTCTTTAATTAATTGAACAAAGAGATGATATGCCTCTGATTTATATTCAAGCAAGGGATCTTTTTGACCATAACTTCTCAGATGGATTCCTTCTTTGAGTTCGTCCATCTCTCTGAGGTGTTCTCTCCATTTTTCGTCAATTGTTTGCAGAACGGCTATTCTCTCCAGATTTGCCATAAATTCAGTGCCAAGCATCTCCTCTTTTCTGTTGTAGAAATCAATAACAGCATTCATAATACGCTTAACAACTTCTTCCTTGCTAAGTTTGTCGAATTCCTCGGGAGTGATTTTTACGTCTGACAAAAGATTTGCTCTGACAGTATTCAATAGACCATTTATATTTAAGTCAGGATGATATTCATCATACCATTCTTCAACTAATTCTTCAATAGAATCAATTATTTCGCCTCGTAGCCTTTCGCCGAAAAGTGCAAACCTTCTTCTTGAATAAATGACTTCTCTTTGCTGGTTCATAACATTGTCATATTCGAGAAGTCTCTTTCGTATGCCAAAATTATTTTCTTCAACTTTCTTTTGGGCTCGTTCAACATTTTTAGTAAGCATTGAATGCTGAATAGCTTCTCCATCAGCAATCTTCAAGCCGCTCATAATATTAGCAACTTTTTCGCCACCGAAAAGCCTCATCAGATCATCTTCAAGGGAGATAAAGAACTGAGACGACCCCGGATCTCCCTGTCTTCCTGCTCTGCCCCTCAGCTGTCTGTCAATTCTTCGGGCATCGTGTCTTTCTGAACCAATTATAGCTAATCCCCCGTTTTTTCTTACTTCGTGGTCTAATTTTATGTCTGTTCCTCTGCCAGCCATATTTGTTGCAATAGTAACGCTTCCTTTTTTGCCGGCATTTGCTATAATTTCTGCTTCACGCTGATGTTGCTTGGCATTAAGAACATTATGATGAATTTTCCTGCGTTGCAGCATTTTGCTTAGAATTTCAGACACTTCCACACTTGTAGTGCCAACAAGAATAGCACGATTATTCTTTAGCTCTTTTTCAATTTCATTTATAATAGCATTATACTTTTCGCGTTTGGTCTTATAAATCAAATCATCTCGATCATCACGAATAACAGGCTTATTTGTGGGAATCACAACAACATCCAATTTATAAATTTTTTCGAATTCTGCTGCTTCGGTTTCGGCTGTGCCTGTCATTCCGGCTAATTTACGATAAAGCCTGAAGTAATTTTGAAGAGTTACAGTTGCCAATGTTTGTGTATCTCGCTCCACAGTAACATTTTCTTTGGCTTCAATAGCCTGATGCAGCCCTTCGGAGTATCTTCTGCCTTCGAGGATTCTGCCAGTAAATTCATCAACTATTTGAACTTTGCCATCCTGAACGACATATTCAACATCTTTTTCATATAGCGAATAAGCACGAAGAAGTTGATGAATTGTATGAATTCTGTCACTTCGTTCAGCATAAAGCAAATTTGTTTCATCAATTTTTCTTTGTTTTTCTTCTGGTTTTAAGGAAATATCTCCTTCTATTGCACTCATGATGGCAGCAATATCAGGAATAACAAACATATCCGGATCTTCCTGACCAATTATTAAAAGGTTCCTGCCTTTTTCGGTGATATCGATCTGGTGATTTTTTTCATCAATAGTATAATAAAGCTCATCATCAATTTCATGCATTCTTACGCCCTGATCCCTCAGAAAGAAAAGCTCGGTCTCCTTCAATAGTTTTTGATTTTCCGGTTCTTGCAGTATTTTTGCTAACTTTTTGTGTTTAGGTAAACCTCTATGGCATCTGAGAAGAAGAATACCTGCTTTCTCTCTGTCTTCTTTTGATGATGATTCGAGATATTTTGGAATTTCTGTTGTTATCTGATTGATAAGTTTATTTTGAGCCTCGACTAACCTTTTGACCCTTGGATTCATTTCATCAAATTTTTGATCAGATGCCTGACCAACCGGACCGGAAATTATCAATGGTGTTCTCGCCTCATCAATTAGAACAGAGTCAACCTCATCAACTATGGCATACCAGTGTTCACGCTGAACCATTTGGTCTTTGTCTATAACCATATTGTCTCTAAGGTAATCGAAACCAAACTCGTTATTTGTTCCGTATGTTATGTCAAGGTTATAGAATTTTTTTCTGACATCACTATCCATATTAGACTGGATGGCTCCAACGGTAACACCAAGGAACTCAAAAACAGGTTTCATCCATTCTGAGTCTCTCCTTGCAAGATAGTCATTGACTGTAACTAAATGAACGCCTTTGCCTGCAAGAGAATTTAAATATAGTGGGAGAACAGCAACAAGCGTTTTACCTTCACCAGTTGCCATTTCAGCTATTTTACCCTGATGAAGTACAATTCCACCCATTAATTGAACATCGTAAGGGATCATGTCCCATGTGTAGGACTGACCCATGTATTCATATCTGTATTGTGCTTCGGTTAATCTTTTGCAAGCCTGTTTTACAACTGCAAATGCCTCGGGCAGAAGCTCGTTCAGTGTTTCATTAATAGTAGAAAAAATTTCATCGTCAATATCTTTGATTCTGTCTTTTATCTCAAGTGTTTCGTCAACGCTTAAAACTTCATTAATTAATCTTGTCTTCAACGATTCTTTTTCATCTTCAAGTTCTTGAGTTCTTTCTTTAATTATTCTCTTAAATTCATCGGTCTTGGCTTTTATTTCATCGTCAGTCAAGGAGTCTAATTCCTGATATATTCTGTTGATCTCTGCTACAACAGGCTCCATAAGTTTTCTATCTCTGTCATGCTTGGTTCCGACTAACTTTTTTAAAAAATTGAACATAATAAATACCTTAAATTAATTTGATTTTTAAGAGACGAAATATCTATTTCAGTATTTCTGTTTCTAAGATTTCTCTTTGAAAGAATACAACTTTTTGGTTAATTTAAATTATTTAAACTTGAAAATTTTAATGTATGGATAAGATTTTAATAATTGGTGCATGCTCGGCTATCGCTCAAGAAACTGCCAAATTGTTTGCAAAAGATGGAGCAACGTTATATCTTGCCGATTTAAAAAAGGGAAGACTTGAGTCTGTTAAATCAGATATTTTAACAAGGTATGAAACTAAGATATTCATCGAAGAATTCGACGCCCTAAATTTTGATAAACATCAAGAATTAATCGAAAATGCTTCGAAAGCTCTAAATGGAATTGATATAGTTCTTATTGCTTATGGCACACTTCCCGATCAAACCTCAATTCAAAAAGATTACGAAGAAATAATTAAAGAATTTAATTTAAATTGTGTTAGTGTTATATCACTTTCCTCAATTGCAGCAAATTATTTTGAGGAAAAGAAAATGGGTGTCATTGCCGTTATATCATCTGTTGCAGGAGACCGTGGCAGGCAAAGCAATTATATTTACGGAGCCGCCAAAGGCGGAGTTTCTGTTTTTCTTCAAGGTTTGCGTAACAGATTGTTTCATTCTAATGTTAGAGTGTTAACAATCAAGCCGGGACTTGTCGATACTCCCATGACTGCTCATCTTCCCAAAAATCCTCTTTTTGCTTCTGCTGAAAATGTTGGCAAAGGAATTTATGACGCTTTAAAATCCAATAATGATATTGTCTATCTGCCATGGTTCTGGAAATATATAATGTTAATCGTTAAATCAATTCCAGAAAAAATATTCAAAAAAATGAAATTATAGAGCTTAATTCATCGAAAAACATGTCGATATCATCTAATGTTTCTTTTTTAATTACAGGAAATAAAATATCAGCGTTAGATTTTCGTTTTATTACCGATTTATTAAGTAGTTAGCATTATTATTAACAAAGTTTAATTTATTTTTAATTACTATTAATTTTTTTGGTTATAATTTTGATATCGGTTTAATACCGATATTAAAAAATGTTTGAAAAGAAAAAAATATCACGCAATATAAACCTTAACTTTAGCCAAGAATCACAGAGATTGTCAGGTTTGGATTTAGCAAGAATCATCGCGATGATTATGATGGTTCAAGGGCATGTTATTTACGAATTGACAAATCCAGCTTTAATTGATTACAACATTATTCCATGGAATATATGGAATTTTTTAAGAGGATTGACTGCACCAATTTTTCTGACCGTATCAGGAATAGTTCAGGTTTTTGCTAACAAAAGAGATGAAGCAGGAAAACTACCAAAAAATACATTATCGCGCAGAATTTTCGTAGCTTTTAATCTAATTCTCATCGGATATCTTTTAGTTTTCCCTGCTGAGAAAATTTTTCATCTACCTTTTGTTGAACCAAATGTTTGGGCTTATTTCTTTCAGGTTAACGTTCTCCAGATGATTGGAGTTTCATTATTAATAGTTCTACTATTATTCAAATTAACAAAAAATGATAAGCAATTGGGATTTGCCTCGCTAATCGCCTCTGTCTCGATTTTTTTTCTTACACCATTAGTTTTTTTGATTGATTGGTTTAATTTTCTTCCTGCTCCAATAGCAGCTTACCTTTCAATGAACAAAGGAACATTATTTCCGATATTTCCCTACACAGGATTTATGCTAGCGGGAGTTGCTATAGGCACTTACCTTAAATCAGTACCAAGAGAATTAAGATATCATAATTTAATTAAATATGCCCCTATTGTAGGTGTTATATTA
>CALHRB010000264.1 GCA_938038165.1 Candidatus Kapaibacterium sp.
ATTTTACCTTTTTATGCAAATGATTTTTTTTATAAGGATATTGTTAATTATAAAATTTGTGGCAAAGAACTTAGCAATTTGGTTTTCGAAAATCTTGAATTTGATTCGACCGAGAAAGCTCTAAAAATCAAGCAAAGGGAAATTCCAGTCGAGATAATTGCTATCAGAGGGAAAGAAGGAGTTTTAAGAGCCTCGGAAATACTTTTTGATAATGGATATGTTATAACAACACCACCCGTTCAACGTGGATTTAATATCGTAACGTTCAACGAATCAGACCCAAACATCAGAAAAATTAGATGGTTCGAAACCTGGGATGATATTAATACAATTACAAATGAGAACAGCGAAAAGCTCGTTCGCTTTCTTAGGGATACCGTACAAGAAAATGAATATGTTGCTATTGCAACTTGCGACGAAGCAATGCAGGTGCCAATAGAGCATAAGAGATGGAAGCCCAGTAGCATCGGAAGTATTGACAGTTTAATAACAACTTTAAAGCAATTTGGGAGCAAACTCGCAGACTCTCTTGATTGGGGAATATCATTTGCTATGCTTGGCAAAAAAGGTTATGAAGCCGGACAAGCAATTGAAGATATTGACTACACTGGTGATACGGCAAAAGTTTCAACTTATATAAATTACAAATCCCCATCTGCTAAGGTTTTATTTCCAGCAATAAATGGTTTTCAATCCATCAGCAAATTAGAAATCAAAGGTAACTTAGATTCTTCTTTTGTAAAAACTAATTTAACCCTGTATGCCAAAACTTTTTCTAATAAGGATACCATCTTGTTGCACTATCTGAACCTCACTGAGCTTGATTTGGGCAATATCAGGACAGATTTATATACTACTATTATACCTTTTTTAACCATTGATAATATTGATAAAAATTACTTTCCTTCGATTTCGAGCATAACTGCCAAGTTCGAACCTGCACCGGAACTTTACCTATCATCTGCTAAAACTAAAATTGAAAATAATGATTTATTAAGAGGCGACACAGCAAAAATCTCTTTATCAGTTAAAAATATATCACCAAGAATTAACTCGAAACCAACAATTGCAAGAATTTATTCTATGTCTCAAATAATTATTGCCGATACGATTTTGTTTTCAGATTTAAAGCCTGACGAAGAAAGAACTTATCATTTTTATATCCCGACTGCTTTGCTGAGTAATTCCAACTTGATTTCTTTGAAAATAAATAATCCTCAAGAAATAAATGAATTCTATCTTTTTAATAATAATGCTGAAACAATTTTAAAAGTAAATGAAGATAAAGTTAAGCCTACGGTCAAATTATTTCTTGATGATGTTGAAGTTAATGATAAAGATTATACGAGCCTAAGACCCCGATTCAAAGTTCAACTATATGATAATTCTTCGCTTCAAATAGCAAATCCAACCAAATTATGGACCCGAATCAATGGCCTAGCCCAAAGCGAGCTCAATACACAAGATTATAAATTTCAGTCTTATGGGAATCAGAAAGGTTTAAAAGCTGAACTGACTTTTTTACCACAAAGTCTTGAATACAAACAGAACAATATTCATATTTATTTCGAGGATGCTGCTGGGAACAGAGATACAGCCTTCTATAGAGTATTTGTCTCTC
This sequence comes from Candidatus Kapaibacterium sp., assembly GCA_938038165.1. Lineage (GTDB taxonomy): Bacteria > Bacteroidota > Ignavibacteria > Kapaibacteriales > UBA2268 > CALHRB01. Next base: position 1,622 of record CALHRB010000264.1, read on the forward strand.
AAGATGGAGTCATTGATAAAATTCTTGTTTTTCCAAACCCAACTAAGGATTTTGTCAACTTCGGATTTTATCTGAAATCACCCGTTAATGATGGAACTGCCATATTCGATATTTTGAATATTAACGGGCAGAAGCTAAAAACAATAAAAGGACCTGTTAAAGTCGGGACAAATCTTTTTAATTGGGATTTAACTGATGATTATCATAATAAAATACCGGTTGGAATTTATCTTGTTAATATAAGAATCCAATCAGAAATTTATATTGATCCGCAAAGAATCCTATTTTTCAGAAGCGAATAAATTGATGTTTATTTCAGGGCTTTTCTCCTGAAAACATTAGGTGATGCTGTAAACTTTAGGTCAAAGAAATAGTATAACCCTAATTCTTCGATTTTTTTTGAAGCTAAAAAGCCTATCATTGCTGCATTATCCATACAGTACTGAAATTCAGGAATAAAAACTTCGATGGAATAATCTTCTGAAAATTTCGAAAGCTTTTCTCTTAATCTTGAATTGGCTGAAACACCTCCTGAAACTACCAGTTGATTGATTCCCCTGGATTTAGCTGCTATCAATGATTTACTGACAAGGACATCAACAATAGCTTCCTGAATGGAGGCACATAAATCGGGATAATCTCCTTCTTTAACGCCTTCAGGAAAATTCTTTGCTATGAAGTATTTAACGGAGGTTTTCAAGCCGCTAAAACTGAAATTAAAATCTAAACTATTAATTAATGGTCTCGGAAATTTATATTTTTCGGGGTTTCCTTTTTTAGCATATTTATCTATTAACGGACCACCGGGATAGGTGAAACCAATCAGTTTTGCAGTTTTATCAAATGCTTCACCTGCTGCATCGTCAATTGTATGTCCAATAATTTTATAAGAATTGAAGTTAGAAACTTCGAATAATATTGTATGTCCGCCACTTACAACAAGAGCGATAAATGGGAAATGCAAATCTGTATTGTTAATGAAACCCGAAAAAAGGTGTCCCTCAATATGGTTAACTGGCACAACAGGTAAATTAAATCTTAATGACAAGCCTTTTGCAAAATTTGTTCCTACAACTAATGAGCCGATAAGTCCCGGTTCTGTTGTTGCAGCTATTGCATTAATATCAGATATGTCTAATCCAGAATGTTCCAAAGCTTCTTTAGTAACTAATGATATAGCATTAAGATGTGAACGGGAAGCAATTTCAGGGACCACTCCACCAAATTTATTATGAATATACTGCGAAGATATAATATTGCTAAGAATATGTCCATCCTTTACTATAGCCACAGATGTCTCGTCGCAAGAAGTTTCTATTGCTAAGATTGTCATTGATGATTTGTAACTAATTTTTCAAAAAGCATTGTTAGTGCAGCGCCAACAGTTCGTTCTCTATTGACTTCTCTGTCATCACCAAATTTAAACATTTTGGCTGAAACATCATGATGATAAGCCAAACCAACCCAAACTGTTCCGACAGGTTTATCGGGAGTGCCACCGGTCGGACCGGCTATTCCTGTAATTGAAATACCAATATCAGATTTGAATTTTTCTTTTACATTTATAGCCATTTCCCTGGCAGTTTGTTCGCTTACTGCGCCAAAAGACTCGATTGTGGACTTTTTCACACTCAAAATTTTGATTTTTATA
>CALHRB010000265.1 GCA_938038165.1 Candidatus Kapaibacterium sp.
TGCTTCAGTAGTGTTTAAATTTAGATCAAGAGCATTACCAATATATTCGTTGAATGAAAAAGCCCCATTTATTTTAGTGTAACCAGTTCTCAAGCTCCAGAGGAATTGATCGTTAATCTTGGATTGATAAAAAATGCCCAAAGAAAAACCGACATCGGTTGAATTTTCGAATGATGGACAACAGCTAGGAATGCCCGGTAGCTTTCCAAACCCAATTAGGTGGTTATAAAAGTTATAAGAAGAATATAATCCTAAACTTTCTGTGCTTTCATCAGATAACAAATTTATTGAATATAAAAAGATCAAAGAATAAATTAAATATTTCATATGTGTCCTTTTCTTATCTAATAATTAAAATTTTCCCGAAAAAGTTGAAAGAATCAAGTGAATAGATAATTGAATAGTAACCAGTTTGAAGGGAATGGGCATCAATCAGAAGATTTTTTTGTATCAGCTGAAAATAATCAATGTTATCATTATATGAATCATTAAGCAATACTTTTTCAAATGCTATTCTGCCCAACGCATCCAGAATTTGAATTTTTTCAGTTTTGATATTTGTGGAAAGTTGAACTTTTAATTCAAATTTATCATTAGCAGGGTTAGGAACAACAGATAAAATACCCATCAAATTGGAATAATCCAAAAATCTTTCACCACCTTCGTAGCAAATGTCAGTGATAATGAGCTTTCCACTAATAAAATCATAAGCTGAATTAATACCAAACCAACTTAAATCAACAATCTCAAGATTAGTAGTATCAGTTTTACCTAAAAGAGCATCACCAATTATTTCAAATAAAGGTTTTCCTTTTTGAATGTGTGATAAATTTGGTATTCTAAATACAACCTCCCAGGTAGTATCTTGTTTTAGCATTTTTGTGAAATTACCCAAACTAACACCAGTTGGATTGAACAAAGTAGCGTCCCATTTCATTGTTATACGGAGACTATCAGGCAGGCAAACCAGTAAATCTTTTTCGTCTTCAAGAATAATTGGAATCCTTAGATTTTTTGCTTTTGGAGAAGTTACGATAATAGGCGCTTTTGTGAGAGAACTGGCACTAACGACAGATATTTTATGAAATGCTGAATCAACACAGCCATTGGAATCAATTACAAACAATTTGTAAGTAGTATTAAAATCGGGACTAGCTATAGGATTGCCTGAATCTGTTTTATCTAATGACTCACTTGGTTGCCATATATATTGATATGGCGGGAAACCGTCCTTCACAGAAGCTTTAAGCTGGACAGGTTTGCCAGAGCAGGTTATAGTGTCACCGGTGATAGAAATTGTCAATTTATCAGAGGTATAAACAACGAAAGTATCGGTATCGAAGCAACCGTTGGAATCTATAACTTTTAGAGTAATTGTTGAAGTATTTCTTGGACTAATCTTGATAGAAGTAGCAAGAGTATCAGATATTAAATTTGATGGCTGCCAGTAAAAATTAAAAGGCGGTGTACCATTTTTTACCTGAGGAGTAATTTCCAAAGAGTCACCGAAACAAATTTTTTGATCTTGTATTTTAATTAAGCTTGGTTTTGAATTCACTATAATCGATACAGTATCATAGGCTGATTTACCATTTGCATCAGTTATTTTTAAGATGAAATTTGTTGATTCATTCGGATAAACAAAAGGATTTGCAATCATAGGATTACTGATATATAAATTTGGCTGCCATTCAAATGAATATGGTTCGGGACCACAATAAGCTTTTGCAAATAATTGAATCGTATCACCCTTGCAAATTATTTGATCATACCCGGCATCAGCAGCAGGAACAGGATTAGTTTTTACAACAATAGAGTCAATGCTTTTACATCCGTTAGCATCAGTTATAGACAAATAATATTTGGTTGTTTTGAATGGCTTAGCTGTTGTAGAATTCGATGTATCTGAAGATAAACCATCTTTTGGAAACCAATTGTATGAGTACGGCGGACTTCCATTGCTTACTAAAGCGCCTAATTTAACATCTTGACCAACACAAGTAATGATTGTATCAGTGGCAAATTTAATTTTTGGTACTTCATTAACTTTGACATATATTGAATCAAAGACTTCGCAGTTCCTTGAGTCAGTTACTCTGAAATAATATGTTTGACTTTTATCTGGTGAGACGGTAAGTTGATTTTCTAAGCCAATAGTATCTAATTCATAATTATACCAGAAAAAGTTATAGGGAGGAGAACCTCCACTTGCAGAAATTAATAAGGTGGGTTTCTCTCCGGAACAAATTTGTATGTTTTCTGGCCTGGTAACATTAATTGCTGGGTTAACAATGACTAAGACAGTATCGTAAGCAATCCTATTAATTCCATCAGTAACTTTGAGAACATACTCAGTGGTTTTAGTTGGATAAGCTTTTGTTTTTGCTGAGAAAGGATCTGACAAATCATTTTTAGGGAACCATTCATATTTGAAAGGTTCTACGCCGCAGGAAGCAAAGTTTCCAATCCATACTGAGTCTTTAAAACAAATTATAGCATCGGGTCCAGCATCAGAGTTAGGGACAGGGTTTATTTTAACATTAACTGTATATTCGGACACACAGCCATTAGCACTTGTAATTCTCATTTTATAAAATGTGGTTTTCAAGGGTTTGGCAGTTGTTATTGAAGAATCTGGATCAGATAAGTATTCTTTTGGGAACCATTCAATAGAATAAGGTTTATCTGCTCCGAAAGGCTCGCCACCGATTTTAATGGAATCACCTGCACAAATATAGAAATCTTGTGTTATATTTACTTTCGGAATGGGTTTAACTTCAATATTGACTGTATCGTAGGCAATACATCCTTTAGCATCTTTTACTGAAAGAACATATGTTGTTGATTTGTTTATATTGACCTTAGGATTTTGGCTTTTGTAATCAGATAAACCCTGGGAAGGGCTCCATTCGAATTGATAATCTGGTTCACCAAATTCAGCTTTGGCATTGAGGGAAATTTCTTCATTTTCACAAATGATTTGATCTTCACCAGCAGAGACTTGTAGTTTTCCTTTGCTTTCTATGATAACAAAATCTTTATCAAAGCAACCATTATCGGAGTAAACAGTTAAAATAACTCTAAATGTTCCTGCTTGAGTATATTTATGTTTAGGACTTTTTTCATTTGACGTGTTGCCATCGCCAAAATCCCAGAGCCATTTTACAATTTTACCTTCGTTAATATAAGAGACATCATCAAAGAGATATTCATCTTCACTACAATCGCTTGATATACGATTTGACTTGATCCTTGCAATAATTTCAATAATTTTTATAGTTTGAGCGGCACTATCTATTTTCCCATTTTCGTACAATACTTTTAATTTAACAGTATAATTTCCGCCTCTGCTATATTTGTGAGTAGGCTGACTTTCGTTGGACTTACTGTTATCTCCGAAATCCCACTCATATTGAATAATGTCATAAGCAGTGAAGTCAGTTTTAAAACTAATTGGAGAACCAACACAATTTGTATCTCCAAGTATTTTAAAAGATAATTTATTTAGCTTAACACCAGCTGAATACCCGTAGGAATCGTACCAACCAGATCCATATACATAAGAATTGAAGCCACAGTCAGGGTTTTTAGCGAATAAATGATGGGAACCAGGTGATACTTCGACAACCCCAACGTAAAAAGAATCATTTTCAAGTTTTGTTAATTTTTGTATTTGTTGATCGTCAATATAAATATTGTCTTTACAGTTTGAACTTGTTACAATGTTTACAAAATGATTTTTTATATATATCATATTAGATGGTGCAACAAAAACGACATCGTTTCTCATTTGTTCCACTGGGCTTAATAAAATCATAAACGGATCGGATTCGACTCCATCATTGTTATTACTGCCCTCAGAAAATTGAGCGACTAAAATTGGCTTATCGCTTTTTAGAGTAAAATCGATATTATTTCTGACAGTAAATGATTCTCTTGAGTTAATTGTTTTTAAAAAAGTATTATTTAAAAAAATTGATGTATTATCCTCACTTGCTAAAATTTTGTAAGTAGAGGTTCTTTTGATGGAAGTTGGTTTATTGCCATAAGCATAGAGAGCTGGAATGATGTAATGTCTGCCCCAGGTATTTATTGGAAATAATTGTTCAAATAGATGATCGCAAGCTGTAATACCAGCAGGAATATTTTCACATCTGTTTCCAACAAAGACGGCGAAATTTTTTCCATTTTTAGAAAATATTTTAGTGCCGGTCAAATCATTGATAGAATTCTCAACTAAATAAGTATGTCCTTCGCTTAATGTAAGATTTATTTTTTCATTTGTTGTTGAAAGAATTTCTATTTCTGTGTTTTTTTCTGTTCCGACAATTAAGATTTGTGCCGGAGAGAGATTTTTGGTTGTTAATGCAATATAATCATTCCCTAACGAAGAAATCGGCAGAACAAGAGTTCCATCAGTAGTAAACTTTTTATAGTTCATTGCAAAACAGTTAATTGGTTTGTCTGAAGTTATTCTTATTCCTTTATTCGAAATTGTATTGGCTTGGTTTTCAATCGCATTTGATGGTAATTTTATAATTTCAGCTACATTTGGTTTTAAAACATAAGAATTACGCCAATTAATACTCGGAATGAGAATGTTTACTGATGACAGACTGTCAGAACTAATATATAAATATAATTCACTTTGAGAATCATCATGATTAGGGGCAAATGCTAACCAAAAATCATTTCCCTTTGATGTAATCTGGGAAATGATGTTAGTTGTCGCATAAAAAAAACACACAACAAAAAAGTATGAAATTTTCTTCATATAATCTCTCTGATTAATATTTAATAATTAACTTTTTTTTCTAATTCAATTATAACTGTTCTGAGATAATATCTGCCCTCAGGAGTAGTATTAAAATCAATATTTTGTGTTGATTTTTTTGTTTCATCTTGTGCAAAAAGATTTGGATCTAAATATTGGCCTTGGTTTACAATTAATTCATCAATAGCACTATTAAAATAAGGAGAAGTGCTATTACCTAATCCCCTAATAGTAAGCTGCTGTTCATTTAAACCAATATTCAAAAAAAGCTTTGAGGCATTTGTAGCTCTTTCAAAAGATAATTTTATGTTGTGTAATGAATCCCCTAAAGCATCAGTATAGCCTGTTAGAAATATTTTTGTAGAATCATTAAGATTTTCATTGTCTTTTATCATTTGTACAATTTTGAGATTTTCCTCACTAATATCGGATTTACCAAAGTCGAATAGAATTAAATTATATCGAGCAAATTCACTGGATTTAATTTTTAACCTTTTTTTTGTGACAATCGTGATTTCTTTAACTGGAATACTTGCAAGCCTGGATTTACCGCTTAACCCAGAGTTTACGAATATTTGATATTTAATTGGAATATTAGCAACGGGCACTTTGTTTTTTTCTATAACCCATATTATTTCATCGGGAACTTCGCCGTGTGAAAAAAATTTTTTTATTACGCTATCTATTTTCTGGGTGATATTTAGATTCCAATCTAAAACAGGCGAACTTGAAATCACTTTTGTTTGAAATATTAAGGCTGGAGGACTTGTTACACGTTGAGTATCATTTACCACTAAAGGCTTAAGAATATTCCAATTACCATAAATTTCAACACGTTGGTTTTCTTCGCTTGATTTTTGTGGATTGTCTTTTGAAGAACTGGGTTTAGGAGGAAATCCTTGGCTTGCTAATATTTTTATTCTACTTGAGTCGATCTTCCAAATATCAATTAGATAGCTTTTCACTGATTGAGAACGTAAATTCCCAAGATTTTTATTATTTCTTTCATTTCCGTTTTGTGAAATACACCCAAGTAAAGATATAGTTTCCTCTGGATACTTTGTAAGTCGATAACCAATTATATTCAAAATGTTATAATAAACATCGAGCATATCCCAATTTATGAGCTGTCTCTCTGGCTCAAATCGTTTGCTCTGCTCAAAGTTTCTAAATTTAATATATTTTGAAGGTATTTCCGATGAAGATTCATCAAAAAAAATATAATTCAACAACGCAAATGTTTTTGTTGTCAAATATTCGTTAATAGTGATTTCAACTACAGGGACATTTTGACCATTTTTTAGCTTAGCATAAGCATTGATATTAACTTTTGGTACCTCATCTTCAGCTCTTAGCCAAAAAGATATAAATGTTAATATTATTAAGTACTTAGTTATAAATCTAATCATTTTATTTAAAATTTTTAAATATTAAGATTCAGTTAATTATTGTTAAAAATAATAATAATTTATGTGCAATTTTTTTATATTAAATTTAACTAAATGAATAATTAAGGTAACTAAATTATTTAATAAGTGTTATAAAATTGATTAATACGTTATATTAATTTTTTTATTACCCTAACTGAATTTTTTGAGAGAATAAAATTAAACGTTTTTATATAATGGGACATTTTTCTATTATTAGTTATTACATAAAAAACTAAATATAACAAAAAATCAACTCTTAAAAAAAATGTTTGTTTTTGCATTATTTTCAGATATAAATATTAACTTGAGAATTTGGAATAGAATCTTGATCTTAATTTGAATCTTATTTCTATCCAGAAAACCAAGTAATTGAAAAAATTTATATTTGACAGATTAAATCAAATGATTTTTGTATTAGCTTTTTAAACACCTGCCTGTTAAAATGATAAAAATGCCTGCCCAAAAAATCCATTAGCTAAATCATTGTTTTTTACGTTCGAATTTTTTGGGGATACTAATGACTGTGTCAATTAAATTATATCGTTTTAAGCTACAAGAGAAGCGAAAATTGAGGAAAGCAAAGAAAACTTTTATATTGGCTTCAATTTCATAATAAGGTAGTTAGATACTTAAATCAACATAAATAAGTGTCGGTAATGAAAAGTTGAATTTATCAAATTTGGTAAAGAATAATTTTTACTAATGCACCATTAGGTTCCTTATTCTCAATTTTAATAGTACCACCAATTAACTCAAGTAAGGATTTAACAATCCATAAGCCGAGACCTGTCGAAGATTCGCCTTGTGTTGGTTTTGCGCTAAGTTTTTGAAATGGCTTGAACATCATCGGAAAATCTTCTGGTTTAAAGCCGGGACCATTGTCAATAATTTCAATAATTGGTTTTTCATCAAAGTAGTATGTTTTTATAAGTATCTCTGAATTATGAGTTGAATATTTCAGGGCATTACTTAGAATATTCTCAAAAATAAATTCTAAAAGTGAGTTGTCGTTGAATATTTCTTGCATTTCAACAAAATCAACTTTTATTTTGATATTTTTTTCAAAAGCTTGAAAAGACATCTCTTGAATGACTTTTGAAATGGACTCATTAATATTCATCCATTCCTTGTTAATTTCAATTCTGTTAGATTCAATCCTTCCAAGCATAAGCACTTGCTTTGTAAGGGAGGTTATTCTTCTCAAGCTCATCATAATATAAGTATTTAGACTGTATTTGCCGATTTTTTTATCAGGATTAGTGCCTTTGATTAAAAGTTCATAACCTCTTCTAAGATTTGCCATAGCATTAGTAAGGTCGTGAGCAAAGAAATTAATAAAGACAGCTCTGGCTCGCGAAAGTTCATCAATTTCTATCATTTTTGCTTTTATATCTTTAACTCTTAATTCAACTTCCTTCTGTAGCATTAGATTGCTTTTTACTATCTTTCTAGTTCTAAGATATATTGCTAATGAAGTCAGTGAAATTAATAATATTACATAAAGAAGAATAAAATACCACTGAAAATAAATTGGCGATGGGACAATAACGCTAAGTGTTTCTTGATTGCTTATTGTTTCGCCTCCTGTCGTAATTCTAACAGAGATTTTATAATTTCCGCTTGTCATAATGGGGGACTCAAAGTATGGTATATCCGATTCAAATACTAATGTATCAGAATCATTAATGAAATTAAATACGTATTTAACGTCTTTATGTGTAAGAATAAAGTCTGAACTACAAAATAGTTTAATAGTTGTAGATGAATTCTCCAAATATACTTCTTTAGGAAATGAGACAATTTTGGGTTGTAGATTGTCGAATATTGTTCGATTTCCCTCCTGAATTCTGTGGATGAAAATCGTTTTTTCTATTGGCTTTTTAATTATTTCATCTTTATTTAAACATAAACATCCCGATGGCGTGCCAATCCATAAATTGCCTCTATTGTCGAAATAAATCTTGTTTATTGTTCTGTGAGGAAGCCAATTCAAATCGTTTAGTATTCGTAGAATTTTAAAATCTTTATTTATTATATATACACCATCGGAAGTTCCACAATATATTAAGCTATCTTTGGTAATAATATTATAACAAGCAATTTCTGTATTATTGAATTTAATATTGGTTAACTTAGTGTTTTTTAAGTTGTATAATCCTTTGTCAGTAGCAATCAGAGTATCTGTTCCATTAATAAAAACATCATTAACTACCTCACGGAAATCAGACAAATAATGCGGTATTAATAATTTTTTACTTTTATAATTAAAAACAGCAAAGCCAGAACGAGTACCTATCAAAGCCCCATCACTTGTAACCTTAATAGAATTAACATAATTAGAAGGCAAACCCTTGTTTCCAGAAATATTCCCATAACTACCTGAGCTATCAAAGTAGTAAATAGGATTTTTCATATCCTTTAAATTATAAAGCCCTAAGCCACGCCCCATGGCTATCAGGAATTCATTTTGATTTAAAAACGCAGAAAATCGGAATGGTGTCCTTCCTTTAAGCTCCCAAGATTTTAAGCTTCTAAAATCAATGTCAGTGCGTTTTAAATTAAAAGAAAATAGATGTCTCCCATTATTAAAAAAGATGTGATTATCAACTTTTTCAATTGATACAACATTGGAAAATCTATTCTCATAAGGTAAATGAATGTTATTAATTTCATTATTATCTATTACTGATAGAAGATTCTCATTTCCAACAAGGATTTTTCCATAACAATCTAAAATTGAATAAACAGGAACTTTTTCGAAATAGATATTTGAATTCAAAGATAATAAATGCGTCAAACCGCATCTTGTAGGTATCCATAGTGAGCTGTCAACATCGAAATAGAAGCTATTATGCATAAATGAATTGGCTAAACCATTTTTAATTGATAGCTTCCTTTCAATTTTCATTTCAGGCAATGAGTATATTAAAACACCTTCAGCAGGATATGAAATCCATAATTTGTTATTATAAACAAAAAGAAAATGGCAAGTTTTATTGTTAATTTTTTCAATTTTACTATTAGATAGCTTATATAATCCATTATTACTGGAAATATATGTAACACTATTTTGAAAGTCAACACTCATTTTTATATCCTTCTCTGGCAATAGTTTAATTCTTTCAATTAACTTACTATCATTCCCATCATTTAGAAGAATGGCCTTAATATAATACTCTGAGACATACACAACAGTGTCTTTTTTTATTTTAATAGCATTAACACCTGAAGAATAAAATTCTTTAGACAAAACTAGTGAATCGAGTTTATAGGAATCTTGATCTATAGTTATTGAATAAAGCAAACCACCGTTTTTTTTTAAGGGCATATCAACATTGTATGACACAATGAATAATCGGTTTTTGTATTTCTCGATTTGAGGTATAGACATATTCTTAAAATACTCAAATTCCTCAAAATTTATTTGATCATTAGATAGTTTGCTATAGAATAGTCCATTATTTGTCCCAGCCCAAACAGATTCACCCAAAATTGATATGCTTAGCACAGGGCTTTTTAAACCATGATTATCAGAATAATGAGTCCAATTGATTCCGTCAAATCTTGAGACCCCTTTATTATGACCAACCCAAACCATTCCATTAATATCTCTTGTTAAGCAAAAAATAACAGAAGTAGGTAGTCCATCATTTTCTGTATAATTTCTGACTATCCAACTTTGAGAATGGAGTGTTGAGTAAGATAATAAAATAAAAATAAAGACCACAAAAGCTTTGAATCTTTTTGTAATCTTAAGTATATTTTTTAATTTTACATCAATATAATTCATAATAAAAGTAAATGCTAAAAAAGAAAAAAATATTCCTAATAGATGATTGGCCTGATACTCTTGCTTTTTTAGCTAATGATTTAGAGAATTCTGGATTTGTAACTGAAACTTTTGAGACAGCCAAAGAAGCTATAAAGCGTCTTAGCGAAACAAAGCCTGATGTTATACTTGTTGATCTTAACATGCCTGAAATCAATGGATTAGACTTTATTAGGCTTTTACCTTCGTTAGCCCCTGATGTTCCAGCAATCCTCATGACAAGCATCCAAGATAATTTAACTTCAATTGTTGTTGAAGCCATCAAAAACAATGCCGTGAATTTTATTGAAAAAAGTGATAGCGTAGAATCTATTATTGAAAAGATTAACATCGCAATTAAAACTCATGAATTGAAAGAAAAAAAATTCTTAGAAAGTCTTGAAATCAAAAATCGTTTCGGATTTATAGGGGCAAGTTCTGCTATTCAAAATCTTTGCAATAGTATAGAACAAATTGCAGCTACGAGTTATCCAGTTCTATTAGTTGGGGAAACCGGCACAGGTAAAGAATTAGTAGCTAAAGCAATACATATGATAAGTAAACGTAGAGACGAAGTTTTTTTAGCTATTAATTGCGGAACTATAGTTGATACACTTGCAGAAAGCGAGCTTTTTGGTCACGTAAAAGGGGCTTTTACAGGTGCAACAAATAATAAAGCCGGATACTTTAAACTCGCTGAAAAAGGGACTCTTTATCTCGACGAAATCTCAGAAGCCAATTCTACATTGCAGGTAAAACTTCTAAGAGCATTGGACCCAGGCGAATATACACCGGTCGGTGGTTCACCCGAGCCAGTAAAAACGCGAATTATAGCAAGTACTAATAGAAGAATAAGCACTAAAAATCCAGGTGTTATGCGACAAGACCTTGTTTTTCGATTCGAAGCAGGTATCCTATATATACCTCCACTTAGCGAAAGGAAGGAAGATATTCCTTTGCTTGCCCAGCACTTTCTATTGCAGGAAAAACAGCTTAATCAGACCAAATACAATGTATTCTTTACAAATGATGCTCTCGAATACTTGTCAAAAATGTACTGGGAAGGCAATGTTAGAGAGCTTCGAAGCTTTGTTCGAAGGATTTTTATCTTTTCTGATGAAGAGGAAATAAGCGCAAAGAATATTATTGAATTTCTTAAAATTCAATCAAAGACTATAAAACAAGAGTCAAAAGATTTGTTGAACTTTATTTTATCTTACAAAGATGAAATAATTAATATCGGTGCTGAAGCCTTTCTTGACAATCTAAAACAAAATATTTATAAATATTTTCTTGATGAATGTCAGGGAAACAAAGCTGAAACAGCAAGAATATTAAAAATAGAAAAAAGCACTTTCAGAAAAGCTCTTGAACGCCTCGGCTTGTAGGAATATTTTCCCCTTTTCGATGATTTTTTTCCTCGTTTTTATTAAATAATTCATTTCCCAGAACAAAAAAAGTTTATTTTTTATTACTTTTTATTTTTAGTGTATTATTTCTAATGATGTAGATATAAAAATCTTTTCAAATGATTATCAATTAATCCTTACTTTTATATATAATTATATATAGACATACAGTAAAAATCAACTTTCGCTACTTTCATAAAAGATTAATATTTAAAAAATAGTTCAATTATTTAAATCAATTGCAAAATAGTATGGCATAACATTTGGAATAAGGGAATATAGTTGTATTTATTTTTATTTGAGGGAAAAACAAAATGAAAACAAAATTAACAATCTTTGCATTAATATTACTTTTCTGTTCTTATGCTTATGCAGATGAGCCTTGCACTTCTATCCGATTCAGAACTGACTCGATTCATCCTAATAGTTACGTTGATTTACCTAGTAGCACAATCTATATGAATAGTGGAGGTGCTTTTACATGGGAATTTTGGTTTAAGATTGATAATGCATTACCAACTACTGGCACTGGATATCATCAAATGATGTTCTCAATTGATGCGAATAATCCTTATACAGGAAATGATGCATTCGTTGGATTTGGAGATTATTTTAGTATTCCAAAAAATAGTCTGGTTTTTAGGGTTAATAATCGCTATGTCAACATACCAGCTTCAACTCATAACATTGTGCCAAATCAATGGTATTTCGTAGCTGGTGTTTGTAACCCTAACTTTGGACTATCATTATATCTTTTTCGAGGTAATTGCGATACCCTAATTCTCATTGGAAGCGCAAGAGATAGCATGCCGGTGACAACTATTCCTGATTCTTGTATGCCAAGACTGGGTAAATGGGGTATATCGACTCGTCCGAACTCGACATCTCATTCTCAATTCCAAGGACAACTTGATGAAATAAGGATTTGGAGTCAGGCATTAAAATATTCAGACATCATAAGACATGCAAAAACCTGCATTTACGACCCAAATAGCGGAGGAAGTTTTACTCCACCGGCAAATTTATCTGTGTACTATCCTGTATTAAATACTGACAGAACTCCCGGAACCACCTTACAAGAAATGGTTTCATCATTGAACGGATCTATTACAAATTGTAGTTTTATAAATACAAACTCAGCACCCCTTCAATGTTGTTGCACTGAAAGTGATTGTCCTGATATGAATTTCACTCCTGCGGGTAATTGTTGCTATGATTTTTCTTTCATACATGGAACTCCTTCATGGTCAAGAGGTTCAACATTAACAAATGTCGTATTGAATATTGTCTCACCAACTGATGGTTCAGTTGTCTTTTCAAGTGTTGGAACAAGTGGAACTGCCTCAAGCCCACCACATAATTGGACAGGAGAAATTAACAATCCTTTACAAATTATATATACAGGTGATATTGGATTTAATGTAGGAGATCTTGTTCAAACACTATCTTTCTGTGTCAATAATCCTCAAGGAAGGAACATTATTATTGAATGGAAAACATATAAAGGACCAGATTCTCTTTGCATGGGATATGATTCATTAAGATGTTGTATTGACAGCCAGCCTTGCACATCAATCCATATTGGTTATGATTCTTCATCTGCCCAGAGTTTTATTGATTTGCCTTCAAGTAATAAATATATGAACAATGGCAGTTCTTTCACTTGGGAATTATGGTTTAAACTTGACAATCCACTCCCAGAACCAACAACTGGAAATGGTTATCATCAGATGTTGATTTCGATTGATTCGAACAATCCAGTGTCAGGTCAAGATGCATATATCGGATTTGGAGCACTAAATAGACTAAAAAGTGATTTAGTTTTCTTAGTTAATAATATACGTTGCATTATTCCTACAGGAACTCCTCCTATTATTGTTCCTAATGAATGGTATTTTGTTGCTGGAACTTGTAATATGGGTGTAAATCCAAATAGGCTTGATTTATATTTATATAAAATGGTTTCAGGAAGTCTTACTTTAGTTGCTTCAACATTTGCTACTGGAGCTATTAATAGCATAGCGGGAAATACAACGCCGAGAATAGGAAGATGGGGAATGACATCAAATACAAATGCATATTCTCATTCACAATTCAAGGGATATATTGATGATATCAGGTTTTGGAACGTTGTAAAAACTCGGTCACAAATAGAGGCAGATGCAAGAAGGTGCTTCTGGCCAACACCTTGCACAACATTTACTCCTCCAGCGTCTCTTACGGTTTACTACCCCGTTCTTCATAGCGATAGATTCCCTGGAACATTATTGACAGATTTAGTTGGCGGACTCAATGGCAATATTCAGCGATGCTCCTTCGCTTCACAGATGCCTGCATCTAATTCAGCTCCACTTGAATGTTGCTATGACCAACAAGTTTCTCCCTGCGATTCCTTACGAATAACAGTAACTCAACTCGATCCGACACCAAACTGTCTATGTCGGTATAATATAATAATTTCATCTCCAATAAATATTCCATCTATTAACAGAGTAGTATTTAGAACGTCTCCATCAACAGTATTAATTACTGGCAACAGTGGACCTGCAGGTTGGGGTGGTCCATTGTTTCCATGGGGTGGTAATGTTCAGGGATGGACTTGTCCGGGTTCACAATTTCCAGCAGGAGCTCATATCTTTTCTCTATGCTTTAATTCTACAGCTTCACCAGTCTTTGATTTATTTATAACATCTGAAGGCAATGATATTTGTTTGGATACAATCAGATTATCTTGCGGAGATTGCTGTAGCAGGTTCAAGCTTATTGATATTAACAGTAATGTTTTTCAAATAGATAATAGCAGAATTTTGTTGATAGGTAATATGACAGCTTTATCCGGTCCAATTATCAGAGCTGCAGCTACTTTGGTCTATGCTTATAGATCTTCGGGATCGCAACATATATATAGCGATTTTATTGCAGCAAGAGGTAGTGGTCCGTGGATGCCTCCAGCTACATCGAGTCCTCTTTGTGGAATACCGGGGATAATGCCGAATTCTTATTCGTTACGATATCCCTTTAGTAGAGAAGTTATATGGGGCGATTATAATAACTTTTTATCTCCTGGAATATTAAGTAGTTGTGGCTATGGAATGAGAATCTTGTTCCCGCCAGTGCTTGGTAGTGCTGATGTAATAAAGTTTGGCATTAGATATTCCTTCACTGACACTTCTTGTTGCACCTGTGACACTATAAAAGATTATTCCATACGTCGAAGACGATATCCAGCACCATTCGATAAAACTAATATCGAGAAAGAAAAGGATAAGGTTTTATACAATTCATTTAATGAAGATATAGATAAATTCTCTAAAATTACTATGACCTCAGCTACCGAAGGAACTCTATTTGTTGCTAACATTTCAACAAATGAAATGGAATATCCTTATGAAATCACCCGAATAGCACTCGAGCCAGATACAAACGTCAACATCAAAATGCTTAAAGACAAAAAGTCGGGCAAAACAGCTGATATTATTAATGGTAAAGCATATCTGAATATTGTAATAAAACCAGAAGAAGTAGCACAGTTCGAGCTTACTTATGATAATCCATCGAATTACTTAATTATTCCCAATAAATTAACAATAAATATTGTATTTAAGGGCTTTGATCAAGATACTATTCCTATATCTGAAACAGTTATTGCACGCACTCCAAATGCTGGTGGTGATATAGCAGAAAAAGACGTTGATGCTAATCTAAACAATATATTCACATTTGGATTGAGTGTCAAAAATATGAATGCTGGGAAAGAAAGCATAAGCAGAATTGAGCTACAACCCAAAGATAAAGATAAGATTTTAGCTGTTGGCTCCGATGCCATTAATAATCTTGCCATTCTTGGCTTCTATAATGTTAACGACAAAGTAGTAGCAATGCCTGAACCAGTCTGGAATTCTGAAATATCATCACTCGAATATGGTGAAATAATTAAACCAATCTATGTTACAGTTAGAACTAATGGGGAGAATAGATTAGCACTATTTTTCAAGA
>CALHRB010000266.1 GCA_938038165.1 Candidatus Kapaibacterium sp.
GTGAGTAAATGATTATTAATAAGATAATTATGGTATAATAATTGATTAACTATAAAAAATGGAAAATGATAAAAATATATCAGAAGATTATACAAAAGTTCTAATAATTTCTGACGATTTGAAAATAATTGATGAAATTAAAGAACTCAGCCAAGAATATTTCATTTCTTTAGATTATATTTCTTCCAAAAAGATTACAAAAATAGGAGAATCTTTGCCAAATCACGATATATTAATAATTGACAATGAGTTGGTTTCTATAAATTTTTTAGACTATCTTAAAATTTATAAGAATAATACAGGCAATAATTATACACCGATATTAACAGTAACTTCGAATGCTGATGAAGATTTTTTAAAAATCATATTAAGTTTAGGGATAAATGATTTTATATTAAAACCACTGAATCCTTTCATATTACTTGTAAAATTGAGGAATCTAATTCTGATTAGCAATTTAAGCAAGATGTTAATTGAAGCAAGGAACAGTTTTTATCAAAAGAACAAGGAGAAAAATGAATTATTGGGATTAACAGCCCACGATTTGAAAAATCCAATTAATAGTATATCTATGCTATCAAAAGTATTAAGGGATACTAATGAACTTTCGAGTGAAGAGATTAAGGAATATTCAGGCGATATAGCATCAACAGCCGAAAGGATGCTTTCCCTGATTAAAGAATTGCTTGATTTTAATGCAATAGAAGAAGGAAGAATAAAAATAAAACCGGAAGAACTGGAATTGAATGAAATACTTTCAGACGTTGTAAATTTCTATCAAAATAATGCAAAAAGCAAGAATATTACACTGAAAACTGATTTTCCAAACCAAACAATTTATGTCAAAACCGATAGAAATGCTATAGCTCAAATCCTTGACAACCTGATTTCAAATGCTGTTAAATATACTCTGCCGGGCAAAAAAGTTTTTATATCTTTGAAGAAATCAAACAATATAGCAACAATTGAAATAAAAGATGAGGGACCCGGATTCACAGATGAAGATATGAAAAAAATCTATCAAAAATTTTCGAAATTAAGTGCAAAACCGACAGCAGGAGAGCATTCCACAGGTCTTGGTCTATCAATTGTAAAAAAATATGCCGATTTGATTTGTGCAGAATTAAAATTAGAAAGTGAAGCCGGCAAAGGCTCCACTTTCTTTATTAGCTTACCGATAGAAGAAATAGAAAATTAGCTGGATTATTATTTGGCAACTCTTTCGAGCCATTTCAACATAAATAACATAGTCAGCATAGAAATTAGACAGGCTATAACAAAAACAAGCCAAGTTAGCCAAATAGGTATATTGTCGTAGAAAATAGCACCAATGAAAAGTAATTGGTTACCTAAGGCAGTAGCGCCAAGCCAGCCACCCTGCATAATACCCTGATATTGCGGAGGAGCGACTTTTGAAACGAATGATATACCCAACGGGCTGATGAAAAGCTCAGCAACAGTAAGGATAAAATATGTGCCAATTAAAAGCCAGGGGGTTACCCTTTGAGCGTCCGATAGCCCACCCATTGCTATTACCTCTGACTTCAATGGGACACCAATTGAACCGAGAGTCATCAATAAATATGCAAGTGCAGCTATAAACATACCTATTGCAATTTTTTTTGGGGTTGATGGTTCAATACCTTTTGCATTGAGCCACCCGAAGAATGCCATGATTATTGGTGTTAGAATTACAATAAATAATGGATTTATAGATTGAAATATTTCTGCCCCCTGAAAAGATATAAAACCAAGATCTATTTTAATGCTGCTTAAATCCGTGTAATCTCTTGCAAAATAAGTAAGAGTTAAACCGTTTTGATGGAAGGAGAACCAAAAGAAAATAACAACACCAAAAACAGCCAATAAAGCATATAAACGCTGTTTAACCTCTCTTGCTTCCATTTGTATGGCACTTGGGTCAACTGATTTAGATACCTTTGGTGCAGGATTGGGAAATGTCTTTTTGTTGATCATATAAATTATAAACGATATTATCATTGCACCCACAGAAATTGCAAAGGCATAATGAAAACCCTCAGTAAAAACATTCAAATAATCACGAGTGAATGCTGACATATCAGTTACAACCCTGCCGGTAACTTCATTTGCAAGAGTCATTAGCCTTTGACTTGCATCAGGAGTGAGCGTTCCTTCGATTGATTTATGACAAAGCTCAGGCAAATCGGGATTGTATTTATAACCAAATTTTTCGAGCCAACCGTTACGCATTGCTATTGCCATTAACGGAGCAAATAAGGCTCCAACATTTATAAACATGTAAAACAATGAAAAACCAGAGTCCCGTTTGCTTGCATAATCTTGATTGTCATACATCTGTCCAACCAATGCCTGTAAATTTCCCTTGAATAACCCATTGCCAAATGCTATAGTAAAAAGACCAAAACATGATATGATTAAAAATAGAGTCTTATTGGGAACAGGGGTTGGTGTTGGGATTGCAATCAAAACGTATCCGATAGCCATCACAATCAAGCCCGTCATGATAACACCTTTGTAATTCCTTGATTTATCGGCAATCAATCCACCAATAAAAGCAAGAATATAAATAGAAAAATAAAATATAGAATAAATTATTCCTGCATCTGTTCCGCTTAGACCAAATTTTGCCTGTAAGAATAGTACAAGAATAGCCATCATCGTATAAAATCCAAAACGTTCGCCCATATTGGCTAACGCTGCAGCAAGTAAACCTTTAGGATGTCCTTTGAACATTAATCAGCCCTTATTTAGTTAAAAATAAAATAATTAAAAAAATAATAATACTAAAAAATACTTTTATGACAAAAGTATTTTTTTTATTAGAAGCTGTTAGAGTTGTTATCCTAAATATATTTATTTAGAACAGCCTGAATTTGATTATATATAAAGTCTATTTCTCCAACTCCGTTAATCTTGTCCACCAGATTTTTCTTTGAATAATATTCAATCAAAGGCATTGTTTGAGCTTCATAGACTTTCAACCTGTTCATAATTGGTTCTTCTTTGTCGTCATCTCTCTGGTATAACTCTCCTCCTTCGACGTCGCAAGTACCTTCAATTTTTGGAGGATTATAAATCAGGTGGTATGATTTTCCACAGATTCTGCAAATCCTTCGAGCTGTAAGCCGCTTTAATAATTCTTCATTAGGAACTTCGAGAACCAAAACGGTATCAAGTTCTTGTCCAAGCTCTTGAAGTAGTTTGTCGAGTGCCTCAGCCTGAGGAACTGTTCTTGGAAAACCGTCAAGAATATAGCCATTGGCAAGATTTGGATTTTTTAGTTCAACCCGAATCATCTCGATAATTAAGTCATCGGGAACCAATGCACCGGAGTCCATATAAGATTGAGCTTTCTTTCCTAAATCTGTTCCCAAATTGCGGTTTGCTCTCAAAATATCGCCTGTTGAAAGCTGAACAATATTATAATCCTTGCAAATTCTTTCTGACTGTGTTCCCTTGCCAGCGCCCGGAGGTCCTAAAAAAATGATTCTCATAATGTCCTTTCAAATATTAAAATATATTATGAAATTAGTAGGTTCATATAAATTAATTATAATTGAAGTCTTAGCATAAGGTAAACCCAAAAGGCAATATCTTCTCTCTTCTTTTCATTTGTTTTGCCCGGATTAACAATCCATATTTCTTTCATCAGCTTGCCGGGAAGGAAAAATCCCCCACCACCTTCAATTGAGCTGTTTTTGTAAATGCCATATCGTAAAAGATAATCTATTTCAGTTCCATAATCAGACAAATCAGTAGCACTCTTTTGGTTTGAAGTAAAATAATGGATATCCAACTGTGCAAACCATGGACTTTCCCTGGGCTTAAATATACCCCGCAAATAATAATCGTGAAGTCCCAGATTATGAGTTGATGTTTCGATAGTGCTGAAATAATCCATATACCCATACAAAGAATGCTTGGTTGAATATGTATTATCGAAAACATTGAGTTTGATGGAGTTCCCTGCAGTATCGCCGCCTTCGGTGCCAGAAACAATTTCTCCATTCAAGGAAACAGAAAACTCTTTTAAGTCGTATTGTAATCTTGCAGCTAATGTATATGCAGCAATATCATAATCAAAGTAATTTACAACGGTTTCACCAGCTTTTTTTGTTCCTTTGGTTAATGTCCCTGCTTGATAGGCGCCTTCAATCAATGTGCTAATGTCATTTAATTTGTAATTTAATGAAGCACCACTTGTAAGTCTGTTAAGATTAACATTTCTTGAATAAACAAAGAAAGTATCTTTGGCTTTTCTGTCAAGCTCATCTTTTCGTCTGTCTGTCTCATAGTAAGAGAACAAGTTGAATGAGAAGTTATCGGTAGGTTCTATATTAGCCCACAACCCATATATACTGAAGCTTGTGTCAGCATTGGGAGGATAGGGATATGTTTTTTGATTGTAGTTAGCAGTGAAATCCTTGAAATAAGTGTGTGTGAAATTAAAAACATCTATCCAGAAAGATTGTTGTTTATATTTCACTACCAAACCATCGAAAGTTCTTGAAGCATAATGCCACTGATTAGAGCCAAAAAATCTGTTAGATCCATAACTATGCTCATATCTTCCTGCTTTTGCAGATAAGGGTATTCCAAAAATGCTGTCTATCTCAGCAAATCCCTGATGCAAGTCAACATTGAATATATTAGCTGTAGAACTTTTCTCCTGTCCCCAGACTCGTGAATCCTGAAATTCAACAAAAAGCTTTATTTGATTAAGAACTATCTTCTCTACATTGAATCTTGTTCTCATACTCGTAAATGTGTAGGGATAAGTTTCGTTGAGAAAATCCCTGCCATCGAGTTCGGACCTAATTTGAATTTGGGCACCAAATTGCCAGTCATTATTTCCTTCAGAAAGCAGCATTGAAGGAATGAACGAACAAATAATAATTAATAAAAAAATAGACTTATTGTAAACAATTATCATTAAATTAATTAACATAAATTTCAAATAATTAGTCATATAATATAACCAAACCTTCTCAATAAGCAAAAATATAGTTCTTGTTATTTAATCAAAGTGTGTTTTTTGGTAATTAGCAAAAGACAAAAAAATATAAATATAACCAACAAATTCAAAACATGCTGGCCTTGTATAGAGATCCGCATATAACCGAGAACCAAATAATGCATTTGGCATTCGGTTTGGGGAAAGCGTTTGAGGATTTGCGGAATTATGAAACGGCCTTCGACTTCTTCTTGGCGGGAAACACGATGAAGCGGAAGACACAATGCTACTCAATTGACGCACTGGGCAGATTTTTCAGAAAGCAAAAAGAAGTCTTTGACAGTTCCTGGTTTGATAAATACCAGGGCGCTGGA
>CALHRB010000267.1 GCA_938038165.1 Candidatus Kapaibacterium sp.
ATTATTAGGTGAGACGAAGTATTATCAGGCGAGATACAATCCTGCAGAAGGTAAATTGAAAATAGAAGAAATAAAACCGGATGCAAATGGAGTCCCTCAACAAAAAACCGGAGTAGAGAATGGCTGGGAGTGGATAACCACTGATGTTTGGGGTGATAATCCGATTAGTTTAGTTGAATGTGATACCTGCGGAAAAAAGATGGGAGTATACTGGGAGAAGAAGTATCCTAAATGGGGAAATCATATTTACAAGAAAGGTGAATACCTTGGGCGCTATTTCAATGGTATGGCTAATTTACAAAATGGATTGATTCGATTAATTGGAAGGTATTGGCACAAAGATTCAACTTACATTGTTACTTTGCGAGCAAAGCTAAACTCCCAAGATTCAACACTTATAAAAATAAAAGTAATAAAGCCAAATGAGTTAGTATCAGAAAAAGAGGCTGCAACAATTTATGGCTCTTATTCAAAAACAAAGGATGTATTTAATAAAATAGTAAATATTGATTCACTGTGTAATTATCACGGCGGTATTTTAGGAATTTCGCCTCATTTGTTAAAAGGTCAAATGCATAAGGAATGTGCTAAGACAAATTTTGGAGGAGAAGTAAAATGGGGATTTGCACCTTCCTACAGATACGAGCCATATACAACTCAAAACTCAGAACAAGTTCTTAAAACATTGGTATCGAACCCATTCTTTATAAAATCAACAACAATTGTTAATCCGCCAAACCATCAGAATCTCAAACCTATGAATTATTTTTCTGGTGATACAATAACGGTTTGGGAAATAATTAGTGAGTATTCACAACTGGTTAATAAAAACTCTCCTTACATCTTATATGGTTTACGAAAAGATAATAATACAATGGATTTTGATACTCCGGGCTATGAATTAACCAATTTGCAAGAAAAGTATAACTCTTATTTTATTGAGACAGAGGACGCAACGATATATGATCCAGTGTTAAATAAAATTAGAAAATTAACTTTTGCAGAAAGAGCAGATTCTGCAAATAAAAGTATGATTGTTTATTTACGAGACAAATTTGAATTTAAAGATGCTAACAAGACAAAGGGGATGAAAAATATGATAGCACAAACAAGGATAGCAAGTTCTTATGGGCTTTTTCAAGTAATGTATACTACAGCAATTGGAGATGATTGGAAATATCCAAAGGATCAAGATCATAAACCCGAAGCATTAAATGAAATAGATACAAACTTAGTTTATGCTACTAACAGAATGGCTAAATATATATCAACCTATAATAATAAAAACAATTGGAAAGATGGATATGAAGAGACAATTAGAAAAGTAATATTTAGAGAATGGAACGGGGAGAATTATTCAAAACTCGTAATTAGCAGATCACAATTATTTATACCTAAAAGGTGATAGAGGTAAATATGAAAACTTTATTAACAATAAATCTTATTATTATATTTAATCTTTTTTTAACTGCTCAAGATATTGAACAAGAGATTCAGAACTTAGTAAATATTCAGATTGGACAAGAATACCTTGTCTTAGATGTCCAGTCAGTAGAGGAAAACAGAAATGTTTTCTCATATAGCAGATACGAATTTTCCGACCCATATAATACATTAAACAACAGTTACATATTTCTGCTAACTAGTAATTGGTACAATGGTTCAGAAAACCCAAGAGGGATGGTTGGTATATTCAAGAATGGTTCAATCATTTGGTATTCAGAACCAGTAATTAACACAGAAAGTGTTTCAGACCAAATAATACTTGGTACAATGGATATGAATAATGACGGGAAGGTCGAGATAATTACAAGCTGGTTTAGAGGTATGAGAGAATATGACTATTACATTTGGATATTTAGTTGGGATGGAATTAACGGATATTTGATTAATGAAATTGATCAAGAGGAAGATCAGTCAGTGATAGTTTGTAACGAAGAAAAACCCGAGATAGCAGACTTTGATGGGGATGGAGTTCTTGAGATTCTGGGTTTTGACCCTAATACATACGATGATGAAGCCCCACCAATGATTTACAGTTGGAATGGATACAAATACGGTAATTATGGATTCCCAATCCCACTTTACATACCAATGAATTTGCTCTCAGCCAAAGTTAGCTGTAAAGTTACACCTTCACAATATGGACTAACTTTTACATATACTGTTAGTAATGATTCATCAAGCAGGCAACCAATTTGGAGAATTGCTGTTGAAAAAATGTTTGATTTGGTTTATAGTTTTAGTGCACCTAATAAATGGCAAGGTTCATATTCACATCATTGGGATAATTTAATCAAATGGGGAATTATTAGAGATTCGGAGTTTTATCCTTATAAATTAATTTTTCCAGGAAATTTTTTAGATAGTATGAGTTTTAGTACCGATTCAATAATTCCTTACATAAGCACTTACTACATACAAGGTAAAAACGGAGAATCATTTCCAGATGATCAGTACGTATTTGAAAACTCTTTTAAGGGGAAAACAATATGTGGAAAAAATCCACCAGAACCTTTTATTCCCAGAGATTTTTTAGATAGTTTGTTATACTATAATAATCAATCCCTTCAACTCGGTTGGATAAAAAACCAAACAACAGCAGACAAATACGACAGCTTATTTACTTTAGCAAAAGCCCAACTTCAGCAAAATAATAACAACGCAGCAAAAGCAACAC
>CALHRB010000268.1 GCA_938038165.1 Candidatus Kapaibacterium sp.
AAGATATTTTTATTAAAACGCATAAGTGGATAATTGAACAAGATTTTATAGATTCGACAGATAAATACTTATTTCATTCTTTAATAAACTTCTTGTCTTCCGGAAAAGAAAAAAAGGACATTCTTCTTGGATTAACTCAGCCTCAAGCTGATGAATTTAATGAGCTAAATTTCCCTTCCCTTACTCCATTGCAAAATGCAATTGTTTCGAAAGCAATTAATGCCAAGGATTATTTTATTATTCAGGGTCCACCGGGAACGGGTAAAACATCTTACATCCTCAGAACCTTAGCCGAATATTACAATAGCATACCCGACATGAATATCTTAATCTTAGCTTATACAAACCGGGCAGTTGACGAAATTTGCAATGCTCTGAAAAAAATTGAAAATCTCAATTTTCTGAGGCTTGGCTCAAAACAAGCCTCAAATTTTACCGAACATCTTATTTCTTACTTAGCCGAGAATATTCCATTAAGAGACTTATTCAAAATTTTTACTGAAAATCGTTTCTTTGTTTCAACTGTTTCCTCTGTCTTGGTAAATCCCGAAATATTCAATATGAAGTCATTCCATTTGGCTATTGTTGACGAAGCTTCTCAAATTCTTGAACCCCAATTAATCGGAATTTTGTCAAAAGTTGAAAAATTTATTTTAATCGGCGATGAGAAACAGCTTCCAGCAGTTGTTCTTCAGGATGATACAAGGCTAAAAGTAAATAATGAAAATTTACAAAAAATTCAGCTTCAAAATTTTTCTCAATCTTTGTTCGAAAGATTATTGCGATGCTGCATAAACAATAATTGGGACAATTCCTATGGTATGCTCACCGAGCAGGCAAGAATGCATAAAGACATTCAATTTCTTGCCAACACCCTTTTCTATAACAATACTCTTAAATTCTTTGACTCCCATGCGTGGCAGACGGAACCAATGGAGCATCACGGAAATGGTATCACGGACAATGATTATACTCCTTTGTTGTCCATATTAATTCATAACCGCATTATTTTTATTGATTCTGACATAGAAAGATCGCAAAAGAAACATCATCAGGAAGCAAAAAGAATTAAAAAGTTGATAGATGCTTTAGAGTTGATTTATTCTGAAAATTTTGAATCTGATAAAATTGGCATTATTACTCCATTCAGAGCCCAATGCAATGAAATATATAGTCAGATTCCAGAAAGACTAAAAAAAAGAATCACAGTAGATACAGTGGAAAGATTTCAAGGCTCAGAAAGAGATATCATCATCATATCCTTTGCAGTTAATCATCAAAGAATGATTAATCAAATCAGTTCAATTTTTAATTTAAATGGTTTTACTATTGACAGAAAGTTAAACGTTGCAATAACCAGAGCAAAAAAGCAGCTGATCCTTCTTGGCTCCGCTCAAATCCTTTCAAAATCAGAAATTTACAGGATGCTCGTAGAATTAATTAAGCAAAATTTTTGCTATATTTCGTCAGATCAATTTAATAAAATATGTAATGATTAAGTTTAATCAGCAAGAACTTTCATATACTATTTTTTGCTAAAAACATTGAAAAATGTTAAGTTTGAGTTTTATCAATTTGCAATCAATCATTAAATAATTATTGAGTGGATTATATGAAAATTCATGAATATCAGGCAAAAGAATTATTAAGAAAGTTTGACGTTCCAGTTCTTTTCAGTCGAGTCGTTTTCAGTCCCGAGGAAGCAGGAAAAATAACCTATGAGGAATTTGTTCAAAGAGGAATAAACACAATTGTAGTGAAGGCACAAGTTCATGCTGGAGGAAGAGGTAAAGGAACTATCCATAATATTTTCAGTGGCGAACCGCATATTCTTTACGATAAACCAGTTCGAGGAGTCAATATTATCAAAGATGGTAATATTTCCGATATGGCTTACCAATATGCAAAAACAATATTGGGACATAAGCTTATTACTATTCAAACAGGCGAAGCTGGTTCAATAGTTCGCCGTCTGCTCATCGAAGAAGGAGTTAGTATTGCCAAAGAATTTTATGCAGGTATGTTACTCGACCGTCAGGTTGGTAAAAATGTTATTATGGTTTCAACCGAAGGCGGAGTGGAAATCGAAAAAGTTGCCGCTGAAACACCTGAAAAAATTCTCAAAGAATGGATTAACCCTAAGATTGGATTTCAGCAATTTCAGGCACGACGATTAGGCTTTGGACTCGGACTCAGCGGGGAAGCTTTTAAAAGCTTTGTGAATTTCATCACAAAATTAGTTAATGCTTATGAAGCATTAGATTGCAGTTTGCTCGAAATAAACCCACTCGTTCTTACTACTGACAACCACATGATTGCTCTTGATGCAAAAATGAATTTTGATGATAATGCACTGTATCGTCATCCCGAATATCTTGAACTTCGTGATGAAAGTGAAGAAGACCCTCTCGAAGTTGAAGCTTCGAAATATGACCTGAACTACATCAAACTTGATGGAAATGTCGGATGTATGGTTAACGGAGCAGGACTTGCCATGTCAACAATGGATTTAATTCAATTATCTGGCGGTCAACCTGCAAACTTCCTCGATGTTGGTGGGGGAGCAAACGTTGAACGCATTTCCAACGCATTTCGTATTATGATGAGCGACCCAAATGTCAAAGCTGTTTTGATAAATATCTTTGGCGGGATTGTCCGTTGCGATAAGGTTGCCGACGGAATAGTAGAAGCACTAAAAAATGTTCAGGTCAATTTACCGGTCATAGTTCGTCTTGACGGAACAAATGCTTCGGGTGGTATCAAAACTTTGATGAAATCTGGGTTGAAATTCAAGGTAGCAAAAACCTTTGAAGAGGCTGCTAAATTAGTTACTGAAGTAGTTTCTAAAAATTAATTTCCCTTTCTGAACAATCAGGTAGTTTCATATTACAACCGAAATTACCTGATTGTTTTGTTTGTCAGGTTCCTCGCTTTTATTTTCAGCCTCAAATTCTTCTACAATTTTTACTAAACCTAATTTGAGCCTGTTTTTTTCTAATGAAACTGACAATGTATTTATGAATTCTTTAATTATATTTTCTACTTTCAGGGATTTATTTTTTATCTGAATTTCGAAAATATCTTCGAATTTTTTTATTTTGAAAGTAACTTTTTCGAAATTTTTAGTCTCGATTGATAATTCAACCTGTTCCATTTCGGTTTTGAATTTTTTTTGAGCTCTTATTTCTGCAAATTTAAATTTTCCATTTTTAAAAATGGGAAGAATGAAAATTACTGTGTTTTTATTTTTAAAATTAATTAAATTGAAGACATGCAAAGAATCTATAAAACTAATTAAAACATTAATAGCATCCCTCATCTCTTTGAATTCAATTTTATCTTCAATTATTTGCAATAATTTGATTAATGTGTCATAAAAATAATGAGTTTTAATATTTTCGTTCGATGGATAAAAAAAAGCCTGGAAGATTGAGTTAAAATTCTCTTTTAGTCTTTTCATTAATTTAATCTTCAGTTTTAATTCCTCGAAAATTATTTCATCTGTTTTATTAACTAACTCAACGAGCAAGTTAAATTTATTTTCTATCTCCTGGCTGAAAAAAATTGGTGCAAAAAAGAGATAATTTGATTCAGTAAGCTGCAGATTGTTATCAATAAGAAAAAGAATTAAACGAAAAGAATATTGAAGCTGGGTGTAATTTTTATTTTTTTCAGAGAGAGCAGAATAAAACTGATTTATTTTAATGATTTCATCCCTGACTATATTTTTTCTGATGGTTTTCAGGAAGGAAATCAGCTGAGTAAAAAAAATATTATCAGGAAGAAAGAGAATCCTGATAATATTCTCAACCGAAATATTTTTCCCTTCATTTTTAATTGGAACGCTGTATATTTTTAAGACCAATCCGGGTTCTGTTTCGGATACTTTGAAATACAAATAATCATCTTTTTTAAGATTACTATGAAGAACAGCCGAAAATATTCCTTCGGGAAGACTAATTATTGCAATGTCTGGCAACTGGACTTCAATGACTCTTCCGGGAACAATCTCGCCAATTTTTAATTTTGATTTTTTTAAAGGTGATTTTGTTACCAACTTTGAATAAGTTGGGGTGAAAGAGCTGCCACTTCCTCCTGGATTTATGATTTCATGAATACCCGAAGTTTCTGGCATAAATCTCTTTCCCAAAATAATCTAAATAATGCTAAATTATAAAATTTTCCTTAAATACAAATATATATTAAAAGAAGTTGAAATTTCGAATAAATTTGATAAAAAAAAACATGTAGTTTTCGATTATAATTCATATTTTCAATTTTTTTTCTCGATAAATTGAAAAAAAGTTCAGACATAAAAACAGCTCAAAGTCAGGAAGAAGATATTTCTTTGATTC
>CALHRB010000269.1 GCA_938038165.1 Candidatus Kapaibacterium sp.
GAAATAAAAATATAATCAGCTGGAACCCAAATACTTTTTATAATATACTTATTTGGATTTTTTACATTCACAAGGATTTCGATTTCCTTATCTTTCTGAAATTCGCCCGAAGTTCTGAGGTATGTTATAGGTGTTTTAACCTTAAATTCTTCTGTATTGAAAAAATACAAAACCTCAATAGTATAAAGACCTTCCATACTTTCATTATTTATTGATTCAATTTCGATATAATGACTTTTCCTGATCTGTCTAATTATCTTTGTAATTTTTCCTATAATATTGACTCCATTTTTAAGGCAGCTATTAATGTAATTATATCTATTAATACAAACCCATATAGTTGAAATGTTAAAAACAAATGTAATAGCAAGGAAAAAAAGTCCAAATAAAAGAGGTATTAATGATATTATAAAGAAAATTGAAAACATTCGAAAGTGAAAATCCAACAAAAAAAGCCTTTTTATACCAGCTTTTGGATATTTGTGCTTCATTTAATTTGCTAATTAATGGTGTAAAATGAATTTATATGTTTTATATTTGTTTATATCTTTAACCAAAACATAATAACTACCGGACGACAAATCATTAAGATTTAGATTTATTTCATAACTTCCGTTTGTTAAATCGGCATTAATTAAATCCTTAACCTTTCTGCCGAAGTTATCATAAATTTCAATATAAACTCTATCACCCACTACCGAAGTTCTTAATTTTACTTCATCGCCTGATTTTGCCGGGTTTGGAAATATACCATCAAGATTATTGTCGTATGTTATTTCTCTGATATTTGTTATTATCGAAGATACTTCGCAAAGTATATAAGTAGTATCAATAGAAATAGAATCAGGGAAAAAGTCAAGTTCCAAATCGAAAATCTTCGACCTCGAATCAGTCACCAAGACTTCTGAGTATTTTATTTCTCTATCCTTATAAAAATCTACTTTGACAGGAGTTATAAAAACATCCGGGACATAAGGAAAGTTCTGTGTTTGAGTTAAAGTAATTTTTGTATAGTATTTATTGTCAACTTTTCTGTAAGTTTCGGAAATAAGGTTGAAAATAGGATGTCCGGGAGAATAAATCCATTGATTGAAGAAAGTTTCAAAAGGAACAGGTGGATTAGCATTAGAGCGAGAGAAAAATTCCTTAAAATCCTCAGTGGTCAAAGATTTAAATTTATTTTCATCCAGTAAATTACGCAAAGTATTAAAGAAAGCCTCATCGCCTAACATTGTTCTTAGCATATGATAAACCCACGAAGATTTTGCATAAGTAACATAATAATTAAAAAGATCTTTCATCGCAGGAGCATAGCATCGGAAGAGAGCAATTCCACCGCCTTTTAGATATGTAGCTCTTCGGTTTAACATAAGGGTATTATAGAAGCTTTTGCTAATGGTATGCTCAGCATAGATTGCCTCACTCCACGTTGCTCCGCCCTCATTTATCCAAATATCCTTCCATGTGGCACATGTTATTAAATCTCCTAACCACTGATGAGCCAGTTCGTGGGCTAAACCAAACTGTTCGTTCGTTCTGAGCCAAACCCTGTTGATAGAGGATAAGGTTTGGTGTTCCATCCCTCCAGCCCAGAATTGCTGCAAAATCACTGTTCCATACTTTGAAAAAGGATATTCATTGAAAACTTTTGAAAAAGTTTCCAGCATCTTAGGTGTGGTAGAAAGGGTTCTTGTTGCATTGTATTCAGTGCCGTCTGTTTTAGATGATCTAAAATCTTTCTCCCAAACAAAATGTATGATTGGTATTGAATCATTGGGATTAGAGACTTTTTTATACCAATCACTCATGATTACATATTTCGACGCAGTGGCTGCCATTAAATAAGTTGCTATAGGTGCATCATCAGACCAATAATATATCACAGTTTTGTCTGCAAGTGTGTCAATTTTTTGTAATAGACCGTTAGAAGCAACGATAAAACCTAAAGGAACTCTGACCTTGATTGTTGAGATAGCTTTGTCGTAAGGATTATCATTGCAGGGCATCCATTTCCTTGCACTCTCGGGTTGACTCATCGTATAAGCAATTCTTTCTTCAATCCATGCGGTATCATTAGTATTAGGAATCACACCAACAAACATCTTTTTCGGGTAAAGAAAAAAACCATCTTGAGTGTTAGATTTGTAAGTATATTCAATTGATAAATTTATGGTATCACCAGCTTTAATATTTGGATTTAATGGAATTTTCAAGATGTTATTCAGGGGTTGGGGGGTATTTGATAATTTGACACTATTTAGAGTAACAGAATTAATTAAAAAATCAACAGCGTCAAGTTCAATAAATTCAACATTGAAAGAATCAATCCTTATTCTCATTGAATTAATGCCCTTCCAGATTCGGTCTGTGCTGTCAACATAAGGAACTCCGTTTATATTGACTTTTTCCTGACTTAGTGGATGAACCCAGTCCATATAAAGATTATAACTTAATATATCATAAGGTCTTCTATCCAGGTTTTCAGATAACAACATGTCATATTTATGATTGCAATGGGCATTAGGATGAAAATCCTTGGTTTCATATTTATCCCCATCAATAAAAATCATTTCATATAAAGTATTTGAAAAAGTTTCAGAAAAGATTAAAAATGTTAATAAAAGTATCCAAATCAATAGCTTCATATAGTTACACTTTCTAAATTAACAATTCAAAAAAAAATATTACGTTAATGTAATTTAAAATTAACAAAACTATATAAAAAAGTTACATTTTATTCAATAATTGTGAAAAAACATATGGATATAAATTCAAGAATTGAATTGAACAATGGAGTAATGATACCTCCAATAGGGCTCGGAGCTTATTTGAGCAAACCCGGTGACGAGACTTACAACGCCGTTCTTTTTGCTTTGCAAAATGGGTACCGGCATATTGATTCTGCCGCTTTTTATCGTAATGAAAGTGATATTGGCAGAGCTTTCAGAGATTCCGGATTGAAACGGGAAGATTTTTTTATAACAACCAAATTATGGAATAAAGATCAAGGATATGACAAAGCTCTAAAAGCCTTTGAGCAAAGTTTGAAAAATTTTCAAATGGATTATATAGATCTTTATTTAATTCATTGGCCCGTTGAAAATTTGAGAAAAGAGTCCTGGAAAGCTCTTGAAAGTCTTTATGATCAAAAGTTAGTTCGCAGCATTGGTGTCAGTAATTACACAATCCGACACATCAAGGAACTTCTCGGTTATGCCAACGTTATCCCAGTTGTTAATCAGGTCGAATTTTCTCCTTTCCTCAATCAAAAAGAGCTTCAGGAATTCTGTATGGAAAATAAAATTTATATTGAAGCATATACCCCATTAACAAGAGGACAAAAGCTCAACGATCCAAGACTCGTTCAACTGTCTGAAAAATACAAAAAAACTGCTGCCCAGATACTAATAAAATGGTCATTACAGATTGGAACAATCACTCTTCCAAAATCTGTTACTCCTTCAAGAATTCTTGAAAACATTCACGTCTTCGATTTTGAGATAAGTCAGGAAGATATGGAATATATGAATTCCTTCAACGAGAATTTCAGAACTTCGTGGGATCCCACGAACACACCTTAATCATCGTTGATTGGAATAAAAAATAGCAAAATAATTCCGGGAATTGTGGCTATAGTTGAAATGGTAAACAGCCAATTATAGCCAATAATTTCCTGCAAAAATCCACTGATAAAGCCAGGAATAATCAATCCGATTGCCATAAACCCCGTCGATATTGCATAATGCGAGGTCTTGTATTCACCTTTTGAAAAATAAAGCAGAAAAACCATAAATGCGGTGAAACCCAATCCGTAGCCAAACTGTTCAATTATTATTGAAAATTGAACCATAGGATTAAAAGTTAAATGCATATCTTGAGAATTTCCTGGCAAAAATGAGAGAAAAGAAAAATCTATTTTCCAAAGACCAATAGGACGATAACAAGCCAATAAAGCATACAAAACGTTAGGAACATTCATACACAAAATCAATGGTAAAATTGTTTTCCTCAAACCATATTTTTTTATAATCCACCC
Source organism: Candidatus Kapaibacterium sp. (assembly GCA_938038165.1). Taxonomy (GTDB): domain Bacteria; phylum Bacteroidota; class Ignavibacteria; order Kapaibacteriales; family UBA2268; genus CALHRB01. The sequence goes on from CALHRB010000269.1 coordinate 4,037, forward strand.
ACCTAAAATTCCACCAATTACAAGAGCAATAATGCCAAAAGTTCCATACATTATTCCAATTTCACCCCAGCTAAAATTCATCCCTCCTTTGTCAAATGGATCATTCAGGAAAGGCTGTAACATCTTAAGGAGAATTCCTTCGCCCAATCTGACAAGAAGAATAAATGCAATTACATATTCGATTCGTTCCTGTTTAAAATATGATGCAAAAGCTTCTTTGAATGGAATTTTTGAGTTCTCAGAAATGACTGCTTTGTCCTCAATTGGTTTTGGTAGAATAATTAAATGATAACAAAAGATAAAAAGAATAATCAAACCCGCAATGGCGAAAGTCAAAGACCAACCTAAATGAATGTTCTGAAATTTTTTTGCCAGTAAATCAGAAAGATATAGCAAAAAACCACCGCTAAAAATCATTGCTATCCGATAGAAAGTGCTTCTGATGCCGGAAAAAAAAGCTTGCTGTTTTTTGTCTAAAGCAATTAAATAAAAACCGTCTGTTGCTATATCATGAGTAGCAGAAAGGAATGCCATCTGAACAAATATTATCAGGGAAATGATTATAATTCCCGGCAAAGCAAATGAAAGCGAAAGAATTATCAGAAAAACAGACATTAACAATTGCATTAAGAGAAGCCATTTTCTTTTTGTAAGGTAACCGTCAACAATAGGTCCCCAAAGAAATTTAATTGACCATGGTAAACTCAACAGGCTGGTTGCACCAATGAAAGAATTTGTTGCTTCAAGAGATTTAAAAAAAGCAACCGAAAGTTGATTAACTATAATATATGGAACTCCTTCGGCAAAATACTGCGTTGGAATAAAAAGCCAGGGATTGCTTTCGCTTGCTTTTTTGTTTTTCAAAATTTTTCAAATTTCGATAATAAAAAAAACAAAGATATAAAAATCATTTTCTTGATGACAAATAAAAAATCAATATTTCCTTTTGTAAATCGAAATAAAAATATTATTTTTGTAATCTTAATTTTTACGGGAGACAAAAATGGCAAAACAACAAACATTCGGTGATAAACTGAAAAAAAAGAAACAAACTGATACCGGAATAAACGTAAAAGTTATAAAAGGATTCCGAACAGACGAGGGTAATCTCCGTTTTTTGGAAAAATTTGTCAAGGTTCAGGATTTAAATGAATTAACTTCTGTTGATATTTCAAAATAGGATATTTATGAAAAAAGGAATTCATCCATATTATAAAACAGTCGAAATTGTGATGACTGACGGAACAACTTTCAAAACCCGATCATGTTACAAAGGTGATAAGATGGTCCTCGAAATCGATTCCAAATCACATCCATTTTTCACCGGGAAGCAAGTTCTTGTTGATACTGCCGGAAGAGTAGAAAGATTCAACAAACGCTTCGAAAAAACCAAAACTATGAAAGAGAAAAGGAGCAAGTAATGAACGCCATACATCCCATGCAAACCAACAGTATGATTAAACCCAACAAAAAGACTGTTAAGAAAAAACATAACCCACTGAAAAAATCAAAAGTTATTGATTATCTTGATACTAAATTTTTGAGCAGGTTTATCAATGACCAGGGAAAAATTCTCCCAAAAAGAATTACCGGTGTTAATGCATATCAGCAAAGACAATTAGCAAAAGCAATCAAATATGCAAGACATCTGGCGCTTTTGCCTTTTGTTGCTCAGGACACTGCTTAGAAATTATCACATTGTATTATTTATTTATATTTTAACTGCACAGAATGATTAAAAATCAAATGTGCAGTTTTGTTTATTATAACTTCTCAGAAAATTGTTCTTTTAAAAAATAAAAATTAATCTTAATTTTGTAAATGCGTATATGGCGGGCTTAGCTCAGTCGGTAGAGCATCAGATTGTGGCTCTGAGGGCCATGGGTTCAAGTCCCATAGCTCGCCCAAATCCCCAGAAAATAAAAACCATCAACCCATTGAGAGTTGATGGTTTATTTTTATGTAAAGATTTATTTAATAATCACTGCCTTAACTATTGATGTTGCCACTCCCGATTTTAGCACAAAATAATAAACTCCTGATGAGAAAGCATTGGTTTGAACTTTGTGTTTGTGAATGCCTGCATGTTTGTATTCTGACAGAGCTGTAAGCACATTTCTGCCAAAACTATCCAGAACTTCGAGTGTCACTTGAGCAGGGTTGTTCAAAGCAAATTGAATATCAGCTTCGTTAGTTATTGGATTGGGTGAAACTATTAGACCAAAGTAATTATTCTCGTTCATTTCATCGTAACCAGTTGATAAATCAGTTGTGAATAAGGCGTAAGTGCCATTTTGACTGATTATACCGGCAACCATTTGCTCGACAGTGTCAACTGTGCTTTCAATAACTATCCACTTCCTAGAATTATTGTCCCATTTGTGAATTTTCAGAGACATTTCATTTTTTAAGATTAAATCAGACTTGGAATAACGCATCATTAAGATATTTGATGATCTTTGTTGGAAATCCAGAGGATAAGAGGCAATTGAAACAACATAGCCCACATGTTCAGGTTCTTTGACAAGTCCATCGGTTAATGGAAAGAAATCACTGACTAAAAATGCAACTTTTCTAACCTCCGAATTTTTCTGGTCAAGTGTAAGTTCAGCAGAACCTAAAGGAGCTATCATTTTATCTTGCCTATCTAAAATTAGATAATGGCTCGGAACAAAAAAAGGATTACCTGCCTCATCTTTCATACTTAGCTGTAATAAACCATCATTTTCACTCATCTTACCGAGATTTGAGAAATAAGAAATTGATTTTTCATCGTACCTCGTATCAATGTTCCGGTAATTATTATTATCAGGGACAAATAGAACAGGTTTATCTGCAAGGGATGCCCCCGAAAATACATTATAATTTAGCATGCCCTGTTGATCGAATTGCCAGGTATTGATAAATTTAAAATCACCTTTCACCCTATCAAGACGAACAATCACATCTTCAAGGAATTCATCATCAATCCCTTTATCTTGTCCAGTTACAGAAGTAATGTTGTAGAACTTGTAAGCTAAATAATCAACATAGCCAATTAGTGGTAGATATATTTTTTTTGTATATTGAATAGCGACCATATTGCCTACAGAAGCCCCCAAAATCTTAATTTTTCCATCATCAGAAGTTTGTCCTTGATAAGAAAGGGGAATCATGACAAGTGTAGAAGGGAGGCAATAAAATGAGTGAGCTTTGACCACTTTTTTGCCTTCATCATCCAGACATGTAATATTAATATCACCAGCAGAAGAACTGTGGTTGAAAATTAGTATATCCATCGCAGGATCAATTCTGCATTGAGTATGTCCGGAGGAAAAATCAAGAGGTCCAAGCAGATAGTCCCTCCCCGCAGTCAATGTTCTTTCAGAGGGCTTGTATATCGGGCAGAAAAATTCTCCGTCTGTTGTCGGGTAAGTTTTTTCCCACTTATTTTCGAACTGTGTCCAGCAATCACTACCATTCCAAGCCCATTGAGCTGTATATTTCCAGTTATTATTGGAATAACGCCCCGGAAAAGACATTTCGGAGGAATATGGACCCCCATTACCGTATTGATATTGCATAAAACCAAAATTGTAACCTGCTGGAACTGTTTTTTGCTTATTTGTATCCACCCACACATATTCATCATAAAAACCAAAAAGATAATGTCCAAGCTCGTGTGCAATTGTCGTTATTGAGGCTCTTGCCCAAGAATTATCGGATTCAGTAATCCAAGTGCTCAAAGAAGTTCTGTTTCTTGATGGATCGCCGTTACCATACCATCTGCGAGGCATTCTGACTTGAGCATTACTTGCATCGTTTTCTTTTATACCACTTACTGATGCATTGGGCCATACAACATTACTTACAAATACCCTGATGTCAGCCTGATCCCATTTTTGTTTGTTGTCATAAATTGCAACTTTCTTGATGAATAAATGTCCATCAGTAACATCCCAAAGAAAATTAGACATTGATTTGACCCAACTCTTCAGAGTGTCCAGATACTCCTGCTTCGCATCCCACTCAACTGAAATCACAAGGTTAAACAATAGTTGAGTATGGTCCATAGTTATATTCTGATATAAATCATTATTAAAAGTATGGTAAGAGGGTTGTCCATCACCATTAAATTTCATGTTGTTAAGTCTGATTTCATACATCTTGTTATCTACTGCTTCGTGTCCAGTCTTAATTGAATTAAACGATGTGATTACTTTTTCTAATTTCAGTTGGTCGCCCGGTGATAAGCCCAGCAATTTTTCATCAATCGAAAAAACACCAGAATTGTTTGTTGTTACTTCTCCTAACAATACAGCATTATTATCACAACTGCCCTTGTAAAGCAAAAATGTCTTATTCGTCAAAAGATTGTTTTTTGCATCATAGACCCTGAATCTTTTTCTTTGAGTCCAATCGATAACTCCTGTTATATCTACCCTTGTAATTTTTATCTTAGTCAAGCTTACACCGACAAGCCTGTCTTTTACATCAATAATGACATCAATAATTCTGTCGGGAAATGTCAAATCCTCATTTTCATTGCTCCATCTGTTTTTTTCAAAGTCGAAAATTCTAATATCAAAATCAGAAATTGAAATCAAGTTACGTTTGGAAAATTTGATTTTTCTTACTGCTTTTTGTCCGCTTGGCGGTAAAGTATTCCAAATTTTTCTTGAATAATTATATTGGTATATTTGATTGCCAATAGCAGCAAAAAAACCTTGATTATTATCAACGGCAAAATGATTCACATTAGGAGATTCTTTGATGCCTTCAATTACTTCCAGCCAGTTCCTTGAGGACAACTCATAAATTGAGTATTGATCTTTTCTGATAGTGCATATAAATGGATTTAAAAATGAGTCAAACTTCACTTTGGTAACCTTAATCTGTTCAATATTACCTGTAATATTGCTCCATTGTGAACCATTCAGAGAAGCTACTGATTTATAAATTCCATTATCTGTACCAATTGCAAGATCTCCTTCTATGCTCATATCGGAGCAATTAATCATTTCTTGTTTTCGCTGGAAATCATAAATAACCATCCATTCAATTTGGTTTCTTGAGCTTCGATAGATTAGGCTTTGTCCGATGATAAATATAAATCCATTCGGAGAAAGATAGATACTTTGAATAATATCCTGATCCATTAATTTATGGCTAAGGTGAGTCCATGATTTTCCTTGATTATTCGAAAAATGAACACCCCCGGCATTTGTTCCAATGAACATTTCATCTCCCTCGGAGACAAAACATGTTATTTCAGCATTAAGACCGTCCGGCAAGTTAACATCATCCCAGAGTCCCTCAGATCTGAGATTAGAGAATAAAAGCAAGAAACAAAAAACAAGTACTGCAAAAAAAGGTCTCATAATAACTCCTAAAACGATGGATGATAATCCAAATCTAAAAAAAATTTAATTCTCTTCAAAAAATATTTAATGAGAATCTAAAAAAAAAAATTATTAATACTTCATTCACTAACACCTTAATTACATTCAATCTTAAATTTTGCTTATCTTGAATGAAATAATTAACTTGTTTTGTTTGAACTTTGTTATTTTAAAAAAATCAAAGTATATAATATTTTGTTTAATTTGAGATACTATTATGAAAGTTGATTCAATCATTTTCTTGATAATATTACTATTAGCATTTGGATTTTTGTTCTATAATTTAAAGCGATTATATTCTTACCTTAAAATGGCACAGCCAGAAATAAGGTGGGATAGACCTTTTGAAAGATTTAACAAAACTCTTAAAGTAGCCATAGGACAGTCTAAGATTTTTAGGGATAAGATTGCTGGACCAATACACGCTGCAATATTCTGGGGGTTCCTTGTACTATTATTTTCAGCTTCCGAATCAATAATTCAGGGATTTGACAGGACTTTTACCTGGAGTTTCCTGGGACCGTTTTTCACTGCAATAACAGTCTCAACTGATATTTTTTGCATAATGATAATACTTGCGGTGATATGGGCATTGCTGAGAAGATTCGTTTTCAAAGTGAAAAGATTGCAAGGAGACAGCAAGGAAAAAATAGATGCTGTGATAGTATTAGTAACGATTTTTGTTATAGTTACTTCTCTTCTTTTCCAAAATGCCGCAATAGAGAAATTTCACTTCCACGCGGGAACATCGGCTCTTAGACCGATATCTCATTACTTAAGTGGCTTTATAAGTTTTAACTCAGCAATTAATATATATAACATAAGCTGGTGGGTTCACATTATTTTTATATTGTCTTTTATGAACTATCTGCCCTATTCAAAGCATTTTCACGTTTATACTTCAATACTAAATGTATTTTTCGCACCTCTTGAACCAGCAAACAAACTTAAACCAATAGATTTCGAAAAAGAAGGGACAGAAAAATTCGGCGTAGTTGACGTTGAAGATTTCACCTGGAAAACAATTTTCGATTCATATACCTGCACCCACTGCGGAAGATGCGACAGTGTCTGCCCCGCTAATATAACAGGCAAAGTTTTAAGCCCGAGAAAGATAATAGTAGAAGTCAGAGAAAGAACAACGGACAGAATGCCCATTTTGCAAAAACTAAAGAAAG